>CAUJFM010000203.1 GCA_963169595.1 Bacteroidota bacterium
CGCTCAGGTAGTTGCGGCAGGCGGCGAAGAACGCGCTGTCGCCGGTGACCCAACGGAGCATGTGCAACACGTAGGCGCCTTTGGCATAGGAGAGCCGACCGCTGAAGAGCCGGGCGATCTGGGTGGTATCGGTACAGCGCACACTGCCATCGGGCTGCGACACCACGAAGTCGCGACGCCCACGCTTGAAGGGCATCCAATACTCCGGCTCCAGGTACTCGTAGCAGAGCCCGCTGAGGTAGGTGGCAAAGCCCTCGTTCAGCCAGATGTCCTCCCAGCTTCCGCAGGTCACCTTATTGCCGAACCATTGATGGGCCAGCTCGTGGGCCATGAGCTCGTAGCTGAGGCTGCCCATGAAGCTCATGGTCTGGTGCTCCATGCCTCCCCCCCAACCGAACTGGGCATGGCCATACTTCTCATCCAGGAACGGATAGGTCCCGAACAGGGTGTTGAACAGCTGCATCTGGCCGATGAGCCGAACGGATGCCGCCTGCGAATCCTCCAGCACCTCCGGGAACACATAGTTCAGCACCTCCACGGTGCCCTCCGGCAGGGGCACCTGATCGCTGTACACGGCGTAGTTCGTCACCGCGAAGGCCACGAGGTAATAGTTGATCGGGTAGCGATGGCGCCAATGGTGACGGACGCGCTCATCGCCCAGTACGGTCTCCGCCACCAGCAGACCGTTGCCGGCCACACGCTGGCCTCCGGGTACGGTGACGAGCACATCGAGCGAATCGGCCTTGTCGTTCAGGTCCTGTTTGCAGGGCCACCAGTCACGGGCCCCGTAGGGCTGGCTCAAGGTCCACAGGATGGGCGCTCCACCATGCTCGGCCTGCACGAACGAACCGAAGCCCTCCCCTTCCGGCGGCACCCCGGCATAGATCACCGTCAAGGAATCCAGCTCACCTTCCGCAAGGGGCTGTGGAAGGGTGATGCTCAGCAGATGGTCCTGGTGCACGAAAGGGACGGTGAGCCCATGGTGCAGTACCGTGGTGACCTCCAGTTCATCGCGCAGGTCGAGGACCACCTCTTCCAATGGCTGTAGCGCCGTAACGTGATGCGTGACCTGGCCACCGATCGCCCGGATAGCGGGATCCACCTCGAGCTCCAGGCGGTGGTAGCGCAGGTCGAAGCCACGGGTGGGTGAAAAGGACGAACGGCCGTGCGGCGCATGTCCGCGTGATTCGGAGATCGCGATCTCCTCGAGCGTGTGCTTGTCGAACAGCACTTGTGCTTTCAAGGATCCAACGAGGGCCGAAAGCACCAAGCCCAGGATGACCGCACGCATGACCCAAAGTTACGGTCGCGAAGAGGGGGCTCTTCAGAACACCTGCTCCACCACCGCCTGCACCGCCTCGCCCCGACCCATGGTGTAGAAGTGCAGGCAGGGCACGCCCTTCTCCTTCAGTTCGCGTGCCTGGGCGATGGTCCATTCCACCCCCACCCGCTTGATCTCGGCATCCGTGCGGCAGGCCACCAGCCGGGAGGCCAGCTCATCGGGCAGGTCCACGCGGAAGGTCTTGGGCAGGAACTGGATGTGTCGGCGATTGGTGATGGGCTTGAGGCCCGGGATGATCGGCACGGTGATGCCCGCATCACGGCAGAGCTCCACGAAGTGGAAGTACTTCGCATTGTCGAAGAACATCTGCGTAACGAGGTACTCGGCCCCGGCATCCACCTTCTGCTTCAGGTAGGCGATGTCCACATTGAGGTTGAGGGCCTCGGGGTGCTTCTCCGGGTAGCAGGCCGCCCCGATGCAGAGGTCCGTGGGGGCCGCCTCCTGCTCCTCATCGTGCAGGTACTTGCCCTTGTTGAGGCCATCGATCTGGCGGATGAGGTCCACCGCGTGGGGATGCCCGTCGCGCTCGGCGATGAAGTGCGTCTCGTTCTTGATGGCATCGCCGCGCAGGGCCAGCACATTGTCGATGCCCAGGAAGTTGATCTCGATCAGCGCGTCCTCGGTCTCCTCGCGGCTGAAGCCACCACAGATCAGGTGCGGTACGGTATCGATGTCGTACTTCGCCTTGATCATCGCACAGATGCCCACGGTGCCCGGCCGCTTGCGCACGCGGATGCGCTGGGACAGTCCGTTGCCAAGGTCCTTGTAGATGACCTCTTCACGGTGATAGGTCACGTTGATGAAGCTCGGTCTGAACTGCAGCAGGGGGTCGATGCCCTCGTAGATGGACCGGATGTCCTTCCCTTTCAACGGTGGAAGGATCTCGAAGGAGAACAGCGTTCCCTTGGCGTTGCGCAGATGCTCGATAACCTTCATCGTTCCAGGATCGGGGCGCTAAAAGTAGAAAGGCCCGGCGCAGGGCCGGGCCTTTCCTCATCATTGCTTCACGGCATCAACGCAGCACGGTCACGTGCCCGGTGAAGGTGCGTCCGTCGCTCAACACCACCTCGTAGAAATAGGTGCCATCGGAGACATCACCACCCTTCCAGGTATTGCGGTAGTTGCGGAACTCCTCCACCACCTGGCCCCAGCGGTTGAAGATGCGCACCTCGTTGGACCAGAACTCAATGTTGCTGATGTTGAAGGTGTCGTTGTTGCCATCGCCATTGGGGGTGAACACGTTCGGGATGTCGATCTCAGGAGGGAAGATGCTGAGCACCACACTGGCCGTATCCAGGCAGCCGAACTCGTTCTCCACCACCAGGATCACCGCGTAGGATCCGGGGTTCTCGTAGGTCCAGGAGGGGTCTACGCCGGTTCCCGTGGCGGCTGGCCCGCCGAAGGTCCACGAGTAGGAATCGATAGCACCCCCATTGCCCGAGCTTCCACTGGCGTTGAAGTTGAAGGTGGAACCGATGGGCGCCGGAGAGGCGGGGTCGAACACAAAGGCCGCCGTGGGGTCGTTCGCCACCAGCACGCTGAACGGATCGGAGGTGCCCGAGCAGCCGTCCGCGTTGGTCACGGTCACCGTATAGGTGCCGGTGGTCGCATTGATGCTGGGCGAGGTGGCGTTGGTGGACCACTGGTAGGTCGGGTAGGTCTCGGTGGTGGAGAGGGTCACCGGGGTGCCTCCGCAACTGAAGTTCAAGCCGGTGATGACCGGATCGGGGCTGGGTGCCATGGTCACCGTGAACGGCTCCGAGGTCAGCGGACAATTGCCGTAGGCCACGGTGACCGTGTAGGTGCCCGCACCCACGTTCACGTTCTGCCCAATGGCACCGTTCGGGGACCAGAGGTAGGTATCGAAGCCGGCAGGGGCGTTCAGGTAGGCGATACCATCCTCGCAGATCAGGTTATCCCCCGTGATCAGGATGGGGCCCTGCGGAGCGGGATTCACGATGACGGTGATGGTGGTGTCGTAGGTGCACCCGAAGTTGTCGATGACCGAGAAGGTGTAGTCATGCGTACCCACCCCCACCGGTGTGGCCGTGGCCACCAACGGGGCATTGGGGTTCTGCACCAGCCCGTTGCCCACCCAGTTGGCCGAGTCGAGCGTGCTGGTTCCCAGCACAGGGGTGAACTGGGTGAGGCTCGGGAACAATGAGGGGTTGAAGTTCAATCCCCAATCGCAGATGAACCCATTGTCGATGGCCCAGTTGTCAATAACAGTGAAGGTCCACGTACCGTTCAAGGCACAACCCGTCAACGTGGACCAGGGTTGCACGCTGCTGTAGGTCCCTGAGATCAACGCATTGCTTGAGGGGGTCCCCGCTGGGGTCACGTTCGGCGTAGGTCCGAATGCCGCACAATCGGCGAAGGTGCCCAAGGTGGCCGTAGGGCTCCAGCAGTAATCCCAGCACTCACCGATCACGGGGCTGGAACCGGGATCACTGTCATTGGCCGCTCCCAAGTAGGTGCCGCCACCGCCCTGTTGGTGCATGGTCATGGTCTGTCCACTGGGACAGGTGATCGAGATGATCAGGTCGCCCATGTAGCTGTGCTCCAGGCTGGCACAGATGCTGAGCAGGTCGTTCGGGTTCGTGAGGGTGGCACCGGGAGCGAACTGGGTGTAGAACAGCTGGGACGTGTACGCCACCCCGGAACCGTCGGGCATGGTCACGCCATCACCCAGGTTCACCGTAGGAAGTGCGGACCACATGACCGGCGTCGCCACGGCCGTGAGGTCGATGGTCTCCCCTTCGCAGATCACCATGGGGCTGATGATCGTGCCATTGAACACCGGGGTGGTGCTCACCAGCACCTGGAGGTCCACCAGGTTCGTGTTCGAGCATCCGTTGTCGTCGGTCACGGTGAGCTGCACCACATACTCACCTGCCTCGGCGAACGAATGCGTGACAATGGCACCCGAACTATCGACCGTTCCATCCGCAAAGTCCCACTCATACTGCACGATGGTGAAGGGAGGTACGGCGGAGGAGCCTGAACCATTGAAGGTGATCTCCTCACCCTGGCAGGCCAGCAGGGGCACGGGGCTACCGAACGTGGCAGCGGCCGTGGGGGGTTGACAAGGTGCCACACAGCTGATCAAGGAAGCGAACACTCCGGTACCGACCTCGTTGCTCACGAACACCAAGGTGAGGCAACCGCTCGTGTTGGTGATCGAGGCGGAAACGATGCCCGGGGAATCCGTGCCGGACCATTGGCCGATCAAGGGGTAGGACATGTCCGGGCCATCGTAGATGAACAGGACGTCACCCGGCGCGGAGCCGGCCGTGCTCAGGTTGAAGGTGATGAACTGCAGCGAGATGGCCGGACCTCCACTGCCATCCGGGCAGATGGTGGTGGTGAAGCTCTCGTTGTTCTGGTAGCCGCTCGCACCCTCTCCCCCACTGTCCAACATGGACCCGGAACAGGCCGATACGAACCCGTCGGCGATGGTATGCACCTGCGCCTGCACCTGGGTGGCCAGCAAAAGGGTTGAAAGGAGCGCGAACTTGTTCATCGTCTTCATCATCGGTCGTTGCTGCGAGCGGTTCTCCTGGCCTGCCTGAAGGTGGGCCGTACCAGCGAGGCCGCCAAATCTATGTGCCAGCGGTGTAAACCACCAGCCTCAGTTCATGGGTGTCCTGTTAAGCCAAACCACCTTGCCCTCGGTGATCGCGCGGCCGTCCGCCGTAAGTGCCTCCACCGCAACGAGGTACATGCCCTCCTCGCAATTCGTGCCGGTCCACGCCTCACCGGTATTGGTGCTGAAGACCAGCTGGTTGGTCTTCATCGCAAAGACCTTCACCAGGATGCGTTCAAAACCCTCGCCCACCACCTGGTAGCTGTCGTTCACACCGTCGCCATTGGGGGTGAACACGTTGGGGATGAACAACTTGGGCACCTCCACGGCCGCCCCTTCCTCCACCTCCTCCTCGGGCTCAACAGGCAGACTGACAACATCCACCGGTGTGGGGACCGTTTCCGGCTTGGCCGCCTCCTGACGGGCCTGTGCGGCCAGTTCCTGTATGATCTGTTCCACACGATCAGTGCCTGTAGCGACCCGAGGCTGTGGACCCGTACCGGGGACCACGGAGGGCTGGGGCATGGCACTTGAAGATGGCCGGCCATCCCCCCTTTGATCAGAGGGTGTGGGGAGTTCCGGGGCTTGGGCAGGAACGGTCACAAGGTGGTCGGCCTGAGTTGCCCGTCGTTGATCGACGGCTACAACCTTCTGATCCTGAGTGGTTCGGCCCGCTTCTGGGGCCCGTTGTTCCGTGGTCTGTTCACCAACGACAGGGGCGTTCACCTCGGCCACCTGCACCGCAGGCTGGGCCGGCTCCTGGTCCTGTGCGGTCCAGAGCCAGGCACCTACACCGAGCAATACGGTACCTGCGGCTGCGGCCATCCAACCCCATGCGGCACCACCGACCGTGGTGCCTGTGGCAGCACCATGCCCCAACTGGGAACTGATGCCCTCCCACACGGAGGGGTCCACATCCACCTCATGCTCCTTGAACTTGTCCCTGAGCAGGTCGTTCAGGCCATCGCCCGAAGCGGCTGTGGCGGCCAATTGCCCTTGGATCGCCTTCCACACACCGGGGTCCACCGGGACCTCATGGCCCTGGAAGCGCGCGCGGAACAGTTGGTCGAGGCTATCCTTCATGGTCAAGTCCGTACGTATCGGCCACCGCTTTGGGCAGCAGCTTGCGCAGGTAGGCCCGCGCCTTCATGAATTGCGACTTCGATGTGTTCTCCGAAATGCCCAACATGTCGGCGATCTCCTTGTGGGCGTAGCCCTCGATGACGAACAGGTTGAACACCGTGCGGTAGCCGGTGGGCAGGGCCTGGATCAGGGCCATCAGCTCGTCGGTGGTCATCCCCGAGAGCACATGTTCGTCCTCTTGGTGCAGGTGCTCGGCCTCGGTGAGGTCCAGGCTGTGGTCGTACGGCTTGTTCCGGCGGATGTGGTCCAGGGCCGTGTTCACCATGGTACGCGCGATCCAGCCACCCAAGGGACCATCCCCGCGGTAGTGGTCCATCTTCTGGAACACCTTCACGAACCCGTCCTGGAGCATGTCCTGGGCCTGGTCCCTGCTGTTGGCGTAGCGCATGCAAATGCTCATCATCTTCCTCGCAAACTGCTGATACAGCGTCTTTTGTGCGACAGGATCGCCGCGCAGACAGCCGTTCACCAGTTGTTCATCCGTCATGGCGTTCAAGGGGGATGATGCGATCGGGCGGGGAAAAGTTGCCTGAAGGCCCGCTGTAGCGCCCCACCAAGTTACGGCATCCCCGGCCCGGAAGGCCCGATCGGCTACTTTTGCGATCCTTTGATCGCGGGTCGGTGTACGGCCCGTTCCGCCCAGGCCCCTTTCCATGGAACACATCCGCAACTTCTGCATCATCGCCCACATCGACCACGGCAAGAGCACCCTGGCCGACCGCCTGTTGCAGATGACCGGCACCATCGCTGACCGCGACATGCAGGCCCAGAACCTGGATGACATGGACCTGGAGCGCGAGCGGGGCATCACGATCAAGAGCAAGGCGATCCAGATGGACTACTCCCTCAACGGGAAGAAGTACATCCTGAACCTGATCGACACGCCGGGCCACGTGGACTTCAGCTACGAGGTGAGCCGCAGCATCGCCGCCTGCGAAGGCGCACTGCTCATCGTGGACGCCACCCAGGGCATCCAGGCACAGACCATCAGCAACCTCTACCTGGCGCTGGAGCATGACCTGGAGATCATCCCCATCCTCAACAAGATGGACCTGCCCTCGGCGAACCCCGAGGAGGTGAAGGACCAGATCGTGGACCTGCTGGGCTGCAAGCGCGAAGAGATCCTGAGCGCCAGCGGCAAGACCGGACTGGGCGTGGACAAGGTGCTGGAGGCCGTGGTGGAACGCATCCCTCCACCGAAGGGTGATGTGAACGCCCCGCTGCAGGCCCTCATCTTCGACAGCGTCTTCAACTCCTTCCGCGGCATCATCGCCTACTTCCGGGTGATGAACGGCACCATCCGCAAGGGCGACCGCGTGAAGTTCTTCAACACCGGCGTGGAGTACAATGCCGACGAGGTGGGCATCCTGAAGATGGAGATCAGCCCGCGGCCGGAGGTAAAGGCCGGTGATGTGGGCTACATCATCAGCGGCATCAAGACCGCTAGCGAGGTGAAGGTGGGCGACACCATCACCCATAAGGACCGCCCCTGCGCCGAGGCCATCAAGGGCTTCGAGGACGTGAAGCCCATGGTGTGGGCCGGCATCTTCCCCGTGGACACCGACGAGTACGAGGAGCTGCGCGAC
>CAUJFM010000204.1 GCA_963169595.1 Bacteroidota bacterium
ATACTGACGATGGGGTAACGCTTGGCCCAGTCGGCCCACATGGCCACCATCTCCGCGCTGGTCAGCACATCGCCGGTGCTCTCCAGGGTGTACCGCTGCTTCTCCGCGCTGTAGAACTCGGTGCTCGCGCAGTCAAGCGCCAGCACGATGTCCTCCCCGGGCTTGTAGCCGGCCGTTTCGATGGCCTGCATCACCAGCTTCAGGGCCTCCTCGTTGCTGGGCAGGTCCGGTGCGAAACCGCCTTCATCGCCCACGTTGGTGCTGAGACCCTTGTTCTTCAGCACGGACTTCAGGCTGTGGAACACCTCAGCCCCCATGCGCAGGCCTTCAGCGAAATGCTTCGCGCCGACGGGCATGATCATGAACTCCTGCACGTCCACCTTGTTGTCCGCGTGCGCACCACCGTTGAGGATGTTCATCAGGGGCACCGGCAGCGTGGCGGCGTTCACACCGCCCACATAGCGGTACAGCGGCAGACCCGCCTCACTGGCCGCGGCCTTGGCCACTGCCAAGCTCACGCCCAGGATCGCGTTCGCACCAAGGTTGCCCTTGTTCGGCGTGCCGTCCAGCGCCAGCATGGCCCGGTCGATCATGGCCTGTTCGGTGATGAGCGCGCCGTTCAGCTCGTTGTTCAACGTGGTGTTCACGTTCTCCACGGCCTTCTGCACGCCCTTGCCCAGGTAGCGCTTCTTGTCGCCATCGCGCAGTTCCACCGCCTCGTGCGCACCGGTGCTGGCACCGCTGGGAACCGCGGCCCGGCCCATGTGCCCGGTGTCGGTCCACACGTCCACTTCAACGGTCGGATTGCCACGCGAGTCGAGGATCTCGCGGGCCTGGATCTTGGCGATCAAGCTCATGGATGAGGTGTGTTAAGCGTTCTGGGGGGTGCGCTTCGCGCTGACGGCCGCGCGCATCTGGTCGACAAAGCGGTCGAAGAGGTACCGGCTGTCGTACGGACCAGGGCCGGCCTCCGGGTGGTACTGCACGCTGAACACCGGGCGGTCCTTCAAGCGGATACCGGCGATGCTGCCGTCGTTCAAGTGCACATGGGTGATCTCCACGGTGGGGTTCGCTTCGGCATCGCTCCGCTTCACCACGAAACCATGGTTCTGCGAGGTGATCTCGTCGCGGCCCGTGGTGAGGTCCTTGATGGGGTGGTTGATGCCCCGGTGGCCGTGGTGCATCTTCTCCGTGCGCATGCCCAGGCTCTCGGCCAACAGCTGATGCCCGAGGCAGATGCCGAACACCGGCAGTCCCGAGGCCACGACCTCCTTCACCAGGGCCACGCTGACCGGCATGGCCCCCGGATCGCCCGGCCCATTGCTCAACAAGATGCCATCCGGCCGCCAGTCCAGGACCTCGGCCAGGGAGGACACCATGGGGAACACCCGCACCCGGCATCCGCGTTCCACCAGGCAGCGCTCGATGTTGCGCTTCACCCCGAAGTCGATCAGGGCCACCTTGAAGGCGGCGTCCTCTGGACCCACTTCGTAGGGGCTGCGCGTGCTCACCCGGCTGCTCAGCTCCAGGCCCGCCATGTCGGGGGCTTCCGCCAGCTTGGTGCGCAGCACGTCCAGGTCCATCTCCGTGCTGCTGATGAGCGCGTTCTGGTGGCCGTGGTCGCGGATGTGGCGCACCAGTTTGCGGGTGTCGATATCGCTGATGCCCACCACACCGGCCTCGCGCAGGTGATCGTCCAGGGAGCCCGTTCCTCCGGGACGGCTCCACACCTGGCTGAACTTCTTCACCACCAGCCCGGCGATGGAGAGCCTGCCGCTCTCCTCCTCACCGGTCTTGACCCCATAGTTGCCGATGTGCGGCGAGGCCATCGTCATGATCTGCCCGGTGTAGCTGGGGTCGCTGAAGACCTCCTGATAGCCGGTCATGCCGGTATTGAAGCAGATCTCGCCGGTGGTGATGCCCATGGCACCGATGGCCCTGCCCCTGAACACCGTACCATCAGCGAGAAGGAGGACGGCTTCGGGACGTTGGCTCACGAGCATGGTGGCGCAGGGTTGCTGTTTCGGCCGCGAAGATACCCCGGTGCGTCCAAGCAGGCACATCGGATCATCCACAGGTGTTGATAAGCGCAGGAATGAAAAGGGGCGCCTTCCGGCGCCCCTTCTTCGTTCAGTGCTTGGACCTTACTCGGCCTTGGCCTCACCGGCCGCAGGAGCCTCGGGGGCCTTTCCTTCGGCCTTGCTGCCGCTGCTGCGACGGCTGCGGCGCGTCTTCTTCACCTCGGTGCCGGCGGCCTTCTCCTTGGTGTAGACGGTGTTGAAGTCCACCAGTTCGATCATGGCCATCTCGGCGGCATCGCCCAAACGGTTGCCCAGCTTGATGATGCGCGTGTAGCCACCGGGACGGCTGGCCACCTTCGGCGCCACGTCGCGGAACAGCACGGCCGTGGCCTCCTTGTTCTGCAGTTCGCTGAACACCATGCGGCGGCTGTGGGTGGTGTCGTCCTTGCTCTTGGTGATCAAGGGCTCCACGAAGCGGCGCAGGGCACGTGCCTTGGCCAGCGTGGTCTCGATGCGCTTGTGCTCGATGAGCGAGACGGCAAGGTTGCTCATCAGGGCGCCCCGGTGGGCCTTCTTGCGGCCGAGCGCGTTGTTCTTGTTCCCGTGTCTCATTGTCGTATGCGGTTGGGGTTCCCTTCAGGACGGACCGTGGTCCGTCCCTACGGTCACTCCTTGTCCAGTTTGTACTTGCTCACGTTCATCCCGAAGCTCAGGCCCTTGTTCTCCACCAAGTCCTCCAGTTCGGTGAGGCTCTTCTTGCCGAAGTTGCGGAACTTCAACAGGTCGTTCTTGTTGTAGCTCACCAGGTCACCGAGGGTCTCGATGTCGGCGGCCTTCAGGCAGTTCAGGGCGCGCACGCTCAGGTCCATGTCCACCAGCTTGGTCTTCAGCAGCTGGCGCATGTGCAGGCTCGTCTCGTCGAACTCCTCGCTGTCGCTGGTGCTGGTGCTGCCGCGCTCCTCCACTTCCAGGCTGATGCGTTCATCGCTGAACAGCATGAAGTGGTGGATGAGGATCTTGGCGGCCTCCTGCAGGGCGTTCTTCGGCGTGATGCTGCCGTCGGTGGTCACCTCGATGGTGAGCTTCTCGTAGTCGGTCTTCTCCTCCACGCGGGTGTTCTCCACGTTGTACTTCACGTTCTTGATGGGCGTGAAGATGGAGTCGATGAAGATGGTCCCGATGGAGGCGCCCTCCACCTTGTTCTCATCGGCCGGCACGTAACCACGGCCTTTGCCGATGGACAGTTCCACGTGCAGCTTCACGGAAGGCTCCATGTGGGCGATGACCAGCTCGGGGTTGAGCACCTGGAAGCCGGTGGTGTGGCGACCGATGTCACCTGCGGTGAACGTGTCCTTGCCCGTGATGGTGAAGGAGACCTTCTCGGTGCTCACGTCCTCCAGCTGGCGGCGGAAGCGCACCTGCTTGAGGTTGAGCACGATCTCGGTCATGTCCTCGATCACACCCTTGATGGTGCTGAACTCGTGCTCGACACCATCGATGCGCACCTGGGTGATGGCATGACCCTCCAGGCTGGAGAGGAGGATGCGGCGCAGGGCGTTGCCGATGGTGATGCCGTAACCCGGCTCAAGCGGACGGAACTCGAAGGAGCCGCGCTTGTCGTCGGATTCGATCATCGTGACCTTGTCAGGCCGCTGGAATTCAAGGATGGGCATGGTTGGTCTGCTTGGATCGGGTTCTTACTTCGAGTACAATTCCACGATGAGCTGCTCACGGATGTTCTCCGGGATCTGGGCACGCTCGGGCATGGTGATGAACCTGCCGGACATGGCGGTGGGGTTCCAGTCCAGCCAATCGAAGCGCTTGCTGTTCACCGCCAGGCTGTTGGTGATGGCCTCGAGCGAACGGCTCTTCTCACGCACGGCGATGGTCTGGCCGGGGCGCAGGGTGTAGCTGGGCACGTTCACCACGCCACCGTCCACGGTGATGTGGCCGTGGCTCACCAGCTGGCGCGCAGCGCGGCGCGTGGGGGCGATGCCAAGACGGTACACGGTGTTGTCCAAACGGGCCTCGCACAGCTGCAGCAGCACCGCGCCGGTGATGCCCTTCTTGCTGGCGGCGGTGTGGAACATCTTCTCGAACTGGCGCTCGAGGATGCCATAGGTATACTTCGCCTTCTGCTTCTCCTGCAGCTGGACAGCGTATTCGCTTTCCTTCTTACGGCGCTTGGTGGGGCCATGCTGGCCGGGGGAGTGGGGCTTGCGCTCCATCCACTTGTCCGGTCCGAGGATCGCCTCCTTGAACTTCCGCGCGATGCGGGTCTTGGGTCCTGTGTAACGTGCCATGTTCTTCTTTTCTGGGTGCGGCCTTTGTTTCCCGCACCAACAACGGGGCATGCGTCCATCACGCCCCTACAGGTTGGTTAGTATTAGACGCGGCGCTTTTTGGGAGGACGGCAGCCGTTGTGCGGCATCGGGGTGATGTCGACGATCTCGGTGACCTCCACGCCGCTGTTGTGCAGGGCACGGATGGCGCTCTCGCGGCCCGCTCCGGGGCCCTTCACGAACACCTTCACCTTGCGCAGGCCAAGCTCGTGAGCCTCGCGTGCGGCCTCTTCGGCGCTCACCTGACCGGCGTACGGGGTGTTCTTCTTGCTCCCGCGGAAGCCCTGCTTGCCGGAGGAGGACCAGCTGATCACCTCGCCCTTGTTGTTCGTCAGGGACACGATGAGGTTGTTGAACGTGGCCTGGATGTGGGCCTGACCGTAGGCCTCCACCACCACGTTCTTCTTCTTCTTCTTGCCGGCCGCTTTCTGATCTTGCTTTGCCATGGTGCTCAGGGCTTACTTGGTCGCTTTCTTCTTGTTGGCCACGGTCTTGCGCTTGCCCTTCCGGGTACGGGCGTTCGTCCGGGTGCGCTGGCCACGCAGCGGGAGGCCCGCACGGTGACGCAGGCCGCGGTAGCTGCCGATGTCCATCAGGCGCTTGATGCTGAGCTGCACCTCGCTGCGCAGGGCACCTTCCACCTTGATGTTCTCGTTGATGTACTGGCGGATGCGTGCCTGCTCATCATCGGTCCACTCCTCCACCTTGGTGTCCGGGTCCACTTCCGACTTCTGGAGGATCTCCAGCGCCGTGCTGCGGCCGATGCCATAGATGTAGGTGAGGCCGATGCAGCCCCGCTTCTGCTTGGGTAGGTCGATGCCTGCGATACGTGCCATGCTCGTTCGATTATCAGCCTTGACGCTGCTTGAACTTCGGGTTCTTCTTGTTGATGATGTACAGTCGCCCCTTGCGACGGACGATCTTGCAGTCCGCGGAGCGTGGTTTGAGGGAGGCCCTGACCTTCATGGTTTCCTGGGTTCTTAGCTCTTGTATCGGAAGGTGATGCGGCCTTTGCTGAGATCGTACGGGCTCATCTCCACCTTCACCTTGTCACCGGGCAGGATCCGGATGTAGTGCATCCGCATCTTGCCCGAGATGTGGGCGATGATCACGTGGCCGTTCTCCAGCTCCACACGGAACATGGCATTGCTCAGCGCCTCCTTGATGACGCCGTCCTGCTCGATCGTTCCTGTTTTGCTCATGCCTTCCTTTCCTTGTTCTCTATCCTTTCCGAACGGGGACGTCACCGCCCCGTGTTCAATCGTACCATTCACCCTTCGCCTTCAGCACATCCTCGATGTAGCTGAACGTTGAAAGGACCTCTGCCTGGCCTGCGCGCACCGCGACGTTGTGCTCGAAGTGGGCGCTCGGTCTCCCGTCGCGCGTCACGATCGTCCACCCGTCACCCAGCTGCTTCACCTCCTTCGTGCCTATGTTGATCATGGGTTCGATGGCGAGCACCATGCCGGTGCGCAGTTTGGCGCCATGGCCCCGACGGCCATAGTTGGGCACTTCCGGCGGTTCGTGGAGCTTGCGTCCCACGCCATGCCCCACCAGTTCCCGCACCACCCCGAAGCCATGCTTCTCGGCATGCTGCTGGATGGCGTGCCCGATGTCGCCCGTGCGGTTGTTCTCCACCGCCTGTTCGATACCGAGCGCCAGGCACTCCTGGGTGACCCGCAGCAGCTGCTTCACCGGTGCGGCCACCTCGCCCACCATGAAGGTGTATGCGCTGTCGCCGTAGAGACCGTTCATCAGCACACCGCAATCCACGCTGGCCACATCGCCATCGCGCAGGGGGCGGTCACCGGGCAGGCCATGCACCACCTGGTCGTTCACGCTGATCAGCAGCGTGCTCGGACAGCCGTACAGGCCCTTGAAGCCGGGCACTGCTCCGTTGTCCCGGATGAACTCCTCCGCCATGCGGTCGAGCTCACCGGTGGTGATACCGGGTGCAATGCGCCTTGCCACTTCGGCCAAGGTCCTTCCAACAAGCAAAGAACTCTCCTTCAACAACGCGATGTCGTCATCGCCCAACAGGTCCACGGTGCGACCCATGTCCCTAGCCGGCCATGCCGTACGCCGCTCCTCCGCTCCGGCCCTTGATCCGGCCCGACTTCATCAGACCGTCATAGTGCCTCATCAACAGGTGGCTCTCGATCTGCTGCAGCGTATCCAGCAGAACACCCACCATGATCAACAACGATGTACCTCCGAAGAACTGGGCGAAGCCCTGCTTGATGCCCATCATCCCGGCGAACGCGGGCAGGATGGCCACCACCCCGAGGAAGATGGCCCCGGGCAGGGTGATCCGCGAAAGCAGTTCATCGATGTGGCCGGCGGTCGCCTTCCCGGGCTTCACGCCGGGAATGAACCCACCATTGCGCTTCATGTCGTCCGCCAGCTGGTTCGGATTGACGGTGATGGCCGTGTAGAAGTAGGTGAACAGCACCACCATCAGGAACAACGTGAAGTTGTAGAAGAAGCCCTGGCTGTTGGCCACGCTCACCAGCCACTGGGGTGGCTCCTCGAAGGCCTGCGCCACGTACATGGGGATCAGCACGATGGCCTGGGCGAAGATGATCGGCATGACGCCGGCCGCGTTCACCTTGAGGGGGATGTAGTTGCGTACACCACCGTACTGCTTGTTGCCCTGCACACGCTTGGCGAACTGCACCGGGATGCGGCGCGTGCCCTGAACGAGCAGGATGCAGCCGGCGATGATGAGCACCCACAGGACCACCTCCACCAGCAGCAGCACGAGACCGCCACCGCCGGGACCCATGCGGCCAACCACCTCCTGAGCAAAGCTCTGGGGGAACTGGGCCAGGATGCCGATCATGATGATCAGGGAGATGCCGTTGCCGAGGCCGCGCTCGGTGATGCGCTCACCGAGCCACATCACGAACAGCGTGGACGCCGTAAGGATGATCATGCTGGTGATGAGCCAGAACTGGTTGTCCAGCGGGGCCGCGTTCGCATCGATCGTGCTGAAAATGTAGCCGGGCGCCTGGAACAGGCAGATGACGATGGTAAGGTAGCGCGTCCACTGGTTGATCCGGCGACGGCCGCTCTCCTCCCGCTGCATCTTCTGCACGCTGGGCACCGCGATGCCCATCAGCTGCATGATGATGGAGGCGGAGATGTACGGCATGATGCCCAGGGCGAAGATGGAAGCCCGTGTGAAGGCCCCACCGGTGAAGATGGAGAGGATCTCCACGATACCGCCGCCACCCGTGGACGAAGCTGCCATGCGTGCGCTGTCCACACCGGGCAGCACGATGAAGCTCCCGATCCGGTAGACCAGCAACAGCCCGAGCGTGATGAGGATGCGCGTGCGCAATTCCTCAATGCGCCAGATGTTCTTGATGGTGTCGATCAGGTTCTTCATGCCTTAGGCCTTGGGGGCGATGGTGGCGATGATCTCGGCCTTGCCGCCCTTGCCTTCGATGGCGGCCTTGGCGGTGGCGCTGAACGCATGGGCGGAAACGGTCAGCGCGCTCTTCAGCTCGCCGCGGCCCAACACCTTCAGCTTGTCGTTCTTGGCGATCAGGCCGTTGGCATAGAGCACGGACGGATCGATGACGCTCAGCTTCTTGTCATCGGCCAGGGTCTGGAGGGTGTCCAGGTTGATGCCCTTGTACTCCACCCGGGTGGGGTTCGTGAAGCCGAACTTCGGCACACGACGGGTCAATGGCATCTGGCCGCCTTCGAAGCCGCGCTTGCGGTTGTAACCGCTGATGGCCTTCTGGCCCTTGTGGCCCTTGGTGGAGGTGCCTCCACGACCGCTGCCTTGGCCGCGACCGATGCGCTTCTCCTTCTTGGTGGCCCCTTCGGCCGGTTTCAGTCTGCTCAGGTCCATGGTTCTTTCGCTGCTATCGGTTTCAGGCCTTTTCCACGCTCACCAGGTGGTGCACTTTCTCCACCATGCCCGCGATCTGCGCGTTCTCCTCCACAACGGCGCGCTTGCCGATGCGGCCCAGGCCGAGGGCCTTCAGGGTGTCCTTCTGACGCTTCGGGCACTTGATCTGGCTGCGCGTCTGGGTGATGATGATCTTGCTCATGGTTCGTCCGCCGGTACGCCGGCGGGAGCGGGTCCTTATCCGTTGAACACTTGTTCGAGTTTCACACCGCGCTGGCGGGCCACCTGGTTGGCGTCACGCAAGCTGGTGAGCGCCTCGATGGTGGCCTTCACCACGTTGTGCGGGTTGCTGCTTCCCTTGCTCTTGGCGAGCACGTCGGTCACGCCCACGCTCTCGAGCACGGCACGCATGGCACCACCGGCGATCACACCGGTACCGTGCGCGGCGGGCTTCAGGAACACCTGGGCGCCGGCGAACTTGCCCTCCTGCGGGTGCGGAATGGTGCCCTTCAGCACCGGCACCTTCACCAGGTTCTTCTTGGCGTCGTCGATGCCCTTGGCGATGGCCTCCTGCACCTCCTTGGCCTTGCCCAGGCCATGGCCCACCACACCGTTCTCATTGCCCACCACCACGATGGCGGCGAAGGTGAAGGTGCGACCACCCTTGGTCACCTTGGTCACGCGGTTGAGGGCGACGAGCCTGTCCTTCAGCTCCAGATCGCTGCTCTTGACCTTCTTGTTGTTCGTATCAGACATGGGTGTGATGATCAGAAATTGAGGCCGGCTTCACGTGCGGCTTCCGCCAGGGCCTTCACGCGGCCGTGGTACAGGTATCCGTTCCGGTCGAAGACCACCAGCTCGATGCCGGCGGCCTTCGCCTTCTCGGCGATGGCCTGGCCAACGACCTTGGCCTGCTCGATCTTCGGGATGCCGTTCGCCTTCTTGTCCTTCAGGGAGGACGCGCTCACGAGCGTGCGGCCCGACTCGTCGTCGATGATCTGGGCGTACATGCCCGTGTTGCTGCGGTAGACCGACAGACGGGGGCGTGCCGGGGTGCCGTGCACGTTCTTGCGTACCCGCTGCTTGATCTTCAGTCGCCGTGCGATCCTATCGAATGCCATGGTGTTGCTTATTTACCGGCTGCCTTGCCTGCCTTGCGACGCACCACTTCACCCACGAAGCGTACACCCTTGCCCTTGTAAGGCTCAGGCTTGCGCAGGCTGCGCAGTTTGGCGGCCACTTGACCGATGAGTTGCTTGTCCGCGCTCTCCAGGCGGATGATGGGGTTCTTGCCTTTCTCCTGGGCGGCGCTCACCTTGATCTGCGGAGGCAGTTCCAAGGTGATGGCGTGCGAGAAGCCCAGCGCCAGTTGCAGTTGCTGGCCCTTGGTGGTGGCGCGGTAACCCACACCCACCAGTTCCTGCTCGATCACGAAGCCCTCGCTCACACCCTTCACCATGTTGGCGATGAGGGCGCGGTAGAGACCGTGCTTGGCGCGGTGCGGCTTGGCATCGCTCGGGCGCTCCACGGTAAGGGTGCCACCATCCAGCTTCACGCTGATGGCAGGGTCCACCGGTTGCTCCAAGGTGCCCTTGGGACCCTTCACGGTCACCAGGTTCTTGTCGCTGATGCTGATCTCCACCCCCTTGGGCAGGCTGATCGGCGCTTTTCCAATGCGTGACATCGTTCTCTGGGCTTAGCTGACGTAGCACAATACCTCACCGCCCACGTTCAGGGCACGGGCCTCCTTGTCGGTGACCACACCCTTGCTGGTGCTGATGATGGCCACGCCGAGGCCGTTGAGCACGCGGGGCAGGTCGTCCACGTGGGCGTATTTGCGCAGGCCGGGGCTGCTCACACGGGTCAGTTCCGTGATGGCGCTGCGGCGCGAGCGCGGATCGTACTTCAGGGCGATCTTGATCAGCCCCTGCTTGCCGTCCTCCTCGGTCTTCCAAGAGAGGATGTAGCCCTTGTCGTAGAGGATACGGGTGATATCCTTCTTCAGGTTGCTTGCAGGCACCTCCACGACCTTCTTGCGCGCCTGGATGGCGTTGCGCAAACGGGTCAGGTAATCGGCGATGGGATCGGTGGTCATGGTCTTGTCGTCGTTGCTTGCCAGTTACCAGCTGCTCTTGGTCACGCCGGGGATCTTGCCCTCGAGCGCCATCATGCGGAACACATAGCGGGATACGCCGAAGAGACGGATGTAGCCCTTCGGACGACCGGTGAGCTGGCAGCGGTTGTGCTTGCGCACGGGGCTGCTGTTGGCGGGCAGCTGTTGCAGCTTGTCCCACTCACCGGCGGCCTTCAGCGCGGCCCGCTTGGCGGCATACTTCTCCGCCATCTTGGCGCGCTTGCGCTCCCGCGCCTTCATGGATTCCTTGGCCATGGTCTTTCTGGTCTGTGCGTTATTTCTTGTCCTTGTCAGCGAAGGGGAAGCCCATCTCGCGCAGCAGCGCCTTGGCCTCCTCGTCGGTCTTGGCAGTGGTCACGAACGTGATGTCCATGCCCTGGATCTTGGTCACCTTGTCGATGTCGATCTCCGGGAAGATGATCTGCTCCTTCACGCCGAAGGTGAAGTTGCCGCGACCGTCGAAACCGGAGGCCTTCACACCGCGGAAGTCGCGGGTACGGGGCAGGCTCACCGCGATCAGGCGGTCCAGGAACTCGAACATGCGGTCGCCACGGAGGGTGACACGGGCGCCGATGGGCATGCCCTTGCGCAGCTTGAAGTTGCTGACGTCCTTCTTGGACACCGTGGGCACCGCCTTCTGGCCGGCGATGGAGGACATCTCCGTCACCGCGTTCTCCACGATCTTCTTGTCGCCGACGGCGCTGCCCAGGCCCTGGTTCAGGCTGATCTTCACCAGGCGGGGCACCTGCATGGGGCTCTTGTACCCGAACTCCTTCTGGAGCTTGGGCGCCACCTCATTGTGGTATTTGGCACGAAGCCGGGGTACGTAGCTCATCACTTGGCCGCGGTTTTCTTGGTCTTCACGTAGCGCTCCAGATTGCCCTCCTTGTCAGCCTTGCGGCCCACGCGGCCCGGCGCGCCGGTCTTCGCGTCGATCAGCATCAGGTTGCTGATGTGGATGGGGCCCTCCTTCTCCACGATGCCGCCCTGGGGGTTGGCCGTGGTGGGCTTGCTGTGCTTCTTGTTGATGTTGAGGCCCTCGACGAAGGCGACCATGCGGTCACGGTCCACCTCGAGCACACGCCCCTGCTTGGAGCGGTCCTCACCGGCGAGCACCTTCACCATGTCGCCCTTCTTGATATGCGTCTTCTTCTGCATGGCTTTCGGGGATCAGAGCACCTCGGGTGCGAGGGAGATGATCTTCATGAACTTCTTGTCGCGCAGCTCCTTCGCCACAGGGCCGAAGATGCGGGTGCCCTTCATCTCGCCGGCGGCGTCCAGGATCACCACGGCGTTGTCGTCGAACCGGATGTAGCTGCCGTCCTTGCGACGGAGCTCCTTCCGTGTGCGCACCACCACGGCCTTGTGCACGGTGCCCTTCTTGGCACTGCCGTTGGGCATGGCGTCCTTCACGGACACCACGATGGTGTCACCGATGCGGGCGTAGCGGCGGGCGGTACCACCGAGCACCCTGATGCACAGCACCTCCTTGGCGCCGCTGTTGTCGGCCACGTTCAGCCTGGATTCCTGTTGGATCATCGCTCAGTCGGGTTTACTTGGCACGTTCCACGATCTCCACCACGCGCCAGCGCTTCAGCTTGCTGATGGGGCGCGTCTCCATGATGCGCACGGTGTCGCCGATGTGGGCATCGCCCTTCTCATCATGCGCCATGAAGGTGCTGGAACGCTTCACGAACTTGCCGTACTTCGGGTGCATCACCCGGCGCTCGACGGTCACCACCACGCTCTTGTTCATCTTGTCGCTGGTGACAACGCCGATCCGCTCCTTGCGCAGGTTGCGCTCCACTGTGGTCGTGTTGGTGCTCATTTCGTCTTCGTGTTGGCGAGCTCACGCTGGCGCAGCTCGGTGAGGATGCGTGCCACCTCCTTGCGCTTGGTGCGCAGCATCACAGGGCTTTCGATGGGGCTCACGGTGTGGTTGAAGCGCAGCTTCGTGAGCGCTCCACGCTCTTCCTGCAGCTTGTCCTGCAGCTCCTGCACCGTCAGGTCCTTCAGTTCGGTTCCTTTCTTCTTCATGGCAAGCCTGGCTTATTGACCGTCATAATCCTCGCGGACCACGAACTTGGTGGGGATGGGCAGCTTCTGGGAGGCAAGGCGGAGGGCCTCCTTCGCGGTGGCCATCGGCACGCCGTCCACCTCGAAGATGATGCGGCCGGCATGGCACACGGCGACCCAGTGGTCCAGGGAACCCTTGCCCTTACCCATACGCACCTCGGCGGGCTTGCTGGTCACGGGCTTGTCGGGGAACACCTTGATCCACACCTGGCCTTCACGCTTCATGTGGCGGGTGAGGGCCACACGGGCGGCCTCGATCTGGCGGCTGGTGAGCCATACGCTCTCCATGGCCTTCAGGCCGAAGGAGCCGAGGGATACGCGGTGTCCGCGCTGGGCCTGCCCCTTCATGCGGCCCTTGTGCATATTGCGGCGCTTGCTACGCTTCGGTTGCAGCATGGCTCTTAGTTGTTGCTACGGTTTCCACCGCGGTTTCCTCCACGACGATCTCCACCCGGACCGCGACGCTCGCCACGGTCACCACCGGGGCCACGACGGTCACCGCCGCGACGCTCGGGACGATCACCGCCCATGCGGCCACCGCCCTGGACCTTGGCCTGGCCCTGGTTGGGGCTCAGGTCGCGCTTGCCGTACACCTCACCGCGCATGATCCAGCACTTCACCCCGATGCGACCCATTTTGGTGTGCGCCTCGGTGATGGCGAAGTCGATGTCGGCACGCAGGGTGTGCAGGGGCACGCGGCCCTCGCGGTAGCTCTCGGTGCGGGCGATCTCGGCACCGTTCAGACGACCGCTCACGGTCAGCTTGATGCCTTCGGCGCCCATGCGCATGCTGCTGGCCACGGCCATCTTCATGGCACGGCGGAAGCTGATGCGGCCCTCGAGCTGGCGGGCGATGCTGTCGGCCACCAGGCGGGCGTCGAGCTCCGGACGCTTGATCTCGAAGATGTTGATCTGGACGTCCTTGCCGGTGAGCTTCTTCAGCTCCTCGCGCAGCTTGTCCACCTCGGCCCCACCCTTCCCGATGATCACGCCGGGGCGTGCCGTGTTGATGGTCACGGTGACGAGCTTCAGGGTGCGCTCGATGACGATCTTGCTCACGCTCGCCTTCTTCAGACGGGCCATGAGGTACTGGCGGATCTGCTCGTCCTCCACCAACTTGTCGGTGTAGTTGTTACCACCATACCAGTTGCTGTCCCAGCCCTTGATATAGCCGAGGCGCGTGCCGATCGGATGTGCTTTCTGTCCCATGGTAATTGCTCTCTCGGCGCTTAGTTGGTGGAATCAACGATGAGGCTCACGTGGTTGCTCCGCTTCTTCATGCGGTAGGCGCGACCCTGGGGGGCGGGAAGCATGCGCTTCAGGCCGCGGGCCTCGTTCACCTGCACGCTCTTCACCACCAGTCCGGCCTCGTCGGCCTTGCGGCCTTCGTTCTTGGACTGCCAGTTGGCGATGGCGCTCAGCAGCAGCTTCTCCATGTCACGGCTGCTGTGGCGGGTGCTGAAGCGGAGGATGCCCAGCGCCTTGTCCACTTCCTGGCCACGGATCATGTCGGCCACCTGGCGCATGCGGCGCGGCGAGGTGGGCACGTTACGCAGGTGCGCGATGGCCACGGTCTTCATGACCTCCTTGCGCGCATCAGCGGCTAGTTTCTTACGCTGTCCCATGATCGTGCTTAGTTCTTCTTGTTACCGGAGTGGCCGCGGTAGGTGCGCGTGGGGGCGAACTCGCCCAGCTTGTGGCCCACCATGTTCTCGGTCACGTAGACGGGGATGAACTTGTTGCCATTGTGCACCGCGATGGTCAGACCCACGAACTCGGGGCTGATGGTGCTGGCGCGCGACCAGGTCTTGATCACGTTCTTTTTGCCGGAGGCCTGTGCCTCGCCCACACGCTTCGCGAGCTTGTAGTGGATGAACGGCGGTTTCTTGAGTGAACGGCTCATGATCTATCAGGTTCAGGCGCCCTTCTTGGCGTTGATGCGTTCCAGGATGAACTTGTTCGTCGGGTTCTTCGGGCGACGGGTCTTCTTGCCCTTCGCCAGGAGGCCCTTGCGGCTGCGCGGGTGACCACCCGAAGCACGGCCCTCGCCACCACCCATCGGGTGATCGACCGGGTTCATGGCCACCGCACGGGTGCGGGGACGACGACCCTGCCAGCGGCTGCGGCCGGCCTTGCCGCTCTTCTGCAGCATGTGCTCGCTGTTGCCCACGGTGCCCACGGTGGCCATGCAGGTCACCAGCACCATGCGCAGTTCGCCGCTCGGCATCTTCAGCGTGGCGTAGCGGCCCTCACGGGCGCTCAGCTGGGCGAAGGTGCCGGCGCTGCGGGCGATGGCACCGCCCTTGCCGGGCTGCAGTTCGATGTTGTGCACCACCGTGCCCACGGGGATCTCGCTCAGCGGAAGGGTGTTGCCCACTTCGGGGGCCACGCCGGTCTTGCCGCTCAGGAGGGTCTGCCCCACCTGCAGGCCGTTCGGTGCCAGGATGTAGCGCTTCTCGCCATCGGCGTAGTGCAGCAGGGCGATGCGCGCGGTGCGGTTCGGATCGTACTCGATGGTCTTCACCACCGCAGGGATGCCGTACTTCTCACGCTTCATGTCCACCTCGCGGTAGCGCTGCTTGTGACCACCGCCGATGTAGCGCATGGTCATCTTGCCTTGGTTGTTGCGGCCACCGCTCTTGGTGGAACCGCTGGTCAGCGACTTCTCGGGGACACGCGTGGTGATGCCGTCGAAGTCGGTGATCACCCGGTGACGGGTGCCCGGGGTGACCGGATTGAGTTTGCGGATGCCCATGGCTTAGATGCTGCTGTAGAGGTCGATGGTCTCGCCGCCCTTCACGGTCACGATGGCCTTCTTGAAGCTCGGCGTGCGGCCCTTCAGGATGTTGGTCTTGGTGTACCGCGTGCGGGTCTTGCCGCGGCAGATCATGGTGCGTACGCCCGTCACGGTGACGTTGTACTCCTTCTCCACCGCCTGCTTGATCTGCACCTTGTTGCTGGTCTTGGCCACCACGAACCCGTAACGGTTCTCCTTCTCGCCCTGGGCGGTCATCTTCTCGGTGACGATCGGTCGGATGATGATCTGGCTCATGGCTTACTTGGTGAGGGTGGTTTCCAGCGGGGCGATGGCATCCTGGAGGATGATCAGGCCGTTGGCGTTCATGATGTCGTAGGTGTTCAGCTCGGAGGCCACCACCACCTTGGCACCCTGGAGGTTCCGTGCGCTCAACAGCACGTTGTCATCCTTGGAGGGCACCACCAGCACGCTCTTGCGCGTGTCCAGCTGGAAGGCCTTGAGCAGATCGGCGTAAGCCTTGGTCTTGGGGGCGGACAGGCCGGTGGTGTCCAGCACCTTGATGGCACCATCCTTCGCCTTGTAGGTGAGCGCGCTGCGACGGGCCAGGTCCTTCACCTTGCGGTTGAGCTTGAAGTCGTAATCGCGGGGCTGCGGACCGAACACGCGGGCACCACCCTTGAACAGCGGGCTCTTGATGGAACCCTTGCGGGAACCGCCCGTGCCCTTCTGGCGGTGCAGCTTCTTGGTGCTGCCGCTCACCTCGCTCTTCTCGAGCGTCTTGGCCGTACCCTGGCGCTTGTTGGCCAGGTGCTGCTTCACGTCCAGCCAGATGGCGTGGTCGTTGGGCTTCTCGATCGCGAAGACCGCGTCGTTCAGCTTGGCTTTCTTGCCGGTGGACTTGCCGTCCTTGCCGTAGATCTCGAGTTCCATCTTACTTCCAGATGATCACGTAGCTGCCCTTGGGACCGGGTACGGTGCCCTTGAGCAACAACAGGTTCTTGCCTGCGTCCACTTTCACCACCTTCAGGTTCTCGGTGGTCACCTTGTTCCCACCGGTGCGGCCGGCCATACGCAGGCCCTTGAACACGCGGCTGGGGTACGAGCTGCCGCCCAGCGAACCGGGGGCGCGGCTCCGGTCGTGCTGACCGTGCGTGCCTTCGCCCACACCGCTGAAGCCGTGGCGCTTCACCACGCCCTGGAAGCCCTTGCCCTTGCTGTTGCCGGTCACGGTCACGTAGCTGCCCTCCTCGAAGAGGTCAACACCGATGGTGTCACCGAGCTTCAGCTCCTGCTCGAACTCCTTGAACTCGTGGGCCTTCACCTTGGGGGTGGTGCCAGCCTTCTTGTAGTGCCCCAGTGCCGCAGCAGGGGTGTTCTTCTCACGGCGCTCACCGTAGGCCAGCTGCACTGCTGTGTAGCCGTCCTTGTCGGTGGTCTTCACGTGGGTCACCACGTTGGGCGACGCCTCGATCACCGTACAGGCCACCAGGCTCCCGTCCGTATCGAACAGGCTGGTCATGCCGATCTTCTTTCCGATCAATCCGCTCATGGCTGTGTCGTGTTATCGGTCAGACTTTGATCTCCACGTCCACGCCGCTGGGGAGTTCCAGCTTCATCAGGGCATCGATCGTCTTGGAGGACGAACTGTAGATGTCCATCATGCGCTTGTAGCTGCAGAGCTGGAACTGCTCGCGGGCCTTCTTGTTCACGTGCGGGGAGCGGAGCACGGTGAAAATGCGCTTGTGGGTGGGCAGAGGGATGGGACCACTCACCACGGCGCCCGTGCTCTTCACCGTCTTTACGATCTTCTCGGCGCTCTTGTCGACGAGATTGTGATCGTAGGACCGCAGTTTGATGCGGATCTTCTGGGTCATCGCTGTTGGCGTTAGGCTGATACTTTACCACGCACCTTGGCCAGCACGGCCTCGGTGATGTTGTTGGGGGCTTGTTCGTAGTGACTGAACTCCATGGTGCTGCTGGCGCGGCCGGAGCTCATGGTACGCAGGCTGGTGACGTAGCCGAACATCTCGCTCAGGGGCACCTGGCCCTTGATGGCCTTGGCGCCGGCACGGTCCTCCATGCCCTGGATGGTGCCACGACGGCGGTTCAGGTCACCCACGATGTCACCCATGTTCTCCTCAGGGGTGATCACCTCGATCTTCATGATCGGCTCGAGCAGCACCGGCTTGCACTTGGGCAGGGCGGTACGGAAGGCGCTCTTCGCACAGATCTCGAAGCTCAGTGCATCGGAGTCCACGTTGTGGTAGCTGCCGTCATAGAGGGTCACCTTCAGGCTCTCCATCGGGAAGCCGGCCAGCACGCCGTTCTTCAGCGAGGCCTCGAAGCCCTTGGCCACCGGCTGGATGAATTCCTTCGGGATGACACCACCCTTGATCTCGTCCACGAACTCCAGGCCGGTCTTCTCGGGATCGGTCTGCGGCTCGATGCGGACGTGGATGTCGGCGAACTTACCGCGACCACCCGTCTGCTTCTTGTAGAGCTCGCGGTGCTCCACGGTGCCCGTGATGGCCTCCTTGTACTTCACCTGGGGCGCACCCTGGTTGCACTCCACCTTGAACTCGCGCTTCAGGCGGTCCACAATGATCTCCAGGTGCAGTTCGCCCATGCCGCTGATCACGGTCTGGCCGGTCTCCTCGTCGGTGTGCACCTTGAAGGTGGGGTCCTCCTCGGCCAGCTTGGCCAGCGAAGCACCCAGCTTGTCCAGGTCGGCCTGGGTCTTGGGCTCCACCGCGATGCCGATCACCGGCTCGGGGAAGCTCATGCTTTCCAGCACGATCGGGTTGTTCTCGTCACACAGCGTATCGCCGGTGCGGATATCCTTGAAGCCCACGGCAGCGCCGATGTCGCCAGCCTCGATGACATCGACCGGGTTCTGCTTGTTGGCGTGCATCTGGAAGATGCGGCTGATGCGCTCCTTGTTGCCCGAACGCATGTTCTTCACGTAGCTGCCGGCCGGGATGGCACCGCTGTAGCAACGGAAGAAGGCCAAGCGGCCCACATAGGGGTCGGTCGCGATCTTGAAGGCCAGGCTGGCCATGGGCTCGTTGGCATCCGGCCTGCGGATCACCTCCTCGCCCGTGTCGGGGTTGACGCCCGTCACGGACTCGATGTCCACCGGGCTGGGCAGATAGGCCATCACCGCATCGAGCATGGTCTGCACCCCCTTGTTCTTGAAGGAGCTGCCACAGAGCACCGGCGTGATGCTCATACTGATCGTGCTCTTGCGGATCGCGTTCATGATCTCGGACTCGGTCAGCGAGTCGGGATCGGCGAAGAACTTCTCCATGAGGGAGTCGTCGCTCTCGGCTACGGCCTCGATGAGCTTCGCGCGCCACTCATCCACGGTCTCCTGGAGGTCGGCGGGGATGGGCACTTCGGTCCAGGTCATACCCTGGTCGTGCTCGTTCCACACCATGCCGCGGTTGTTCACCAGGTCCACCACGCCCTTGAACTCCGCCTCGGAGCCGATGGGCACCTGCAGGGGGATGGGGTTGGCGCCGAGGCGCTCGCGGATCTGCTTCACCACATTGAAGAAGTCGGCACCGCTGCGGTCCATCTTGTTGACGAAGCCGATGCGGGGCACCTTGTATTTGTTGGCCTGGCGCCACACGGTCTCGCTCTGGGGCTCCACGCCGCCCACGGCGCAGAACAGCGCCACGGCACCGTCGAGCACGCGCAGGCTGCGCTCCACCTCCACGGTGAAGTCCACGTGGCCCGGGGTGTCGATCAGGTTGATCTTGTAGGACTCACCGCGGTACTTCCAGCTGGTGGTGGTGGCGGCGCTGGTGATGGTGATGCCGCGCTCCTGCTCCTGCTCCATCCAGTCCATGGTGGCGGCACCATCGTGCACCTCACCGATCTTGTGGGTGAGGCCGGTGTAATACAGGATGCGCTCGGACGTGGTCGTCTTACCGGCATCGATGTGCGCCATGATGCCGATGTTGCGCGTGTATTTGAGGTCCCTCTTGGCCATTGTCTGCTCTCGCTACCGTCGGTTATCAGAATCGGAAGTGGCTGAAGGCCTTGTTGGCCTCGGCCATCTTGTGGACCTCCTCCTTCTTCTTGAAGGCGGCACCCTCCTCCTTGGAGGCGGCCAGGATCTCGTTGGCCAGCTTCATGGCCATGCTGCGCTCGTTGCGACCGCGGGCATAGCCGATCAGCCACTTCATGGCCAGGCTGCGCTTGCGGTCCTCACGCACCGCCTGCGGGATCTGGAAGTTGGCACCACCCACACGGCGGCTGCGCACCTCCACCTGGGGCGTTACGTTCTGCAGGGCCTTGCGGAACACCTCCAGACCGTCCTCGCCGCTCTTCTCCGCAACGATGTCGATGGCGTTGTAGAAGATGTCGAACGACTTGCTCTTCTTGCCGTCGTACATCAGGTTGTTCACGAACTTGGTCACCTGCTCATCGCCGAACTTGGGGTCGGGCAGGATCGTGTGCTTTACCGCTTTCTTCCGCATGGCTCGTTTACGCTATCCGTGAACGCTTACTTCTTCTTGGCAGGCGCCTGTCCGGGCTTCGGACGCTTGGTGCCGTACTTGGAACGACGCTGGTTGCGGCCCTCCACACCCGAAGTGTCGAGCACGCCGCGCACAATGTGGTACTTCACGCCGGGGAGGTCCTTCACACGACCGCCGCGCACCAGCACGATGCTGTGCTCCTGCAGGTTGTGACCTTCACCGCCGATGTAGGCGATGACCTCGTAACCGTTCACCAGGCGGACCTTGGCCACCTTGCGAAGTGCCGAGTTCGGCTTCTTCGGGGTGGTGGTGTACACCTTGGTGCATACGCCGCGGCGCTGAGGGCAACGGGTCAGTGCGACCGATTTGCTCTTGTACTCAGGGTTCTCGCGGCCCTTGCGGATCAGCTGTTGGATGGTTGGCATGAGCTCCTTTCGTCTTGGCTGTCAGGCGTTTCCGCGCACTTCTTGGCGAAAACGGGCTGCGAAGGTACACAGATCCCCGTTCCGAACACCCATCGGTTGATGAAAAAGTCCAGCGCGGGCCGTTCACTCCTCGTCCGGCGACATTCCGCCAGCCCCTCCACATTTAACATAACCGATTGTAATTCATGTGTTTACATTCATTCACGCGGGTCCATGGCACCCCTGTGAGCGCATGAGCGGACCTCCCACACGGCTTGCATCCACCGGTGGAAGACCTCATCTTTGTTCAGATCATTTGATCTTATTCCATGGACCTCGGCAGCGTCACCTACTACTCCATCGACCCCCGGATGCTCCACCTCCTGGCCACCATCCACCACCGGCTGGGGGAGGTCCATGCCCGGCACCTGCACCGCTGCCCGCCCGCGCTGGAGAAAGCCTACCGCGTGAGCAGTGTGCACGCCACCCTGGCCATCGAGGGCAGCGAGGTGGACATGCTCCCGGTGGCGGAGCTGGTCAGCCGGCCGTCGCAGGTGCAGGGCCCCGCCGACCTGGAGGTGGTGAACACGCACCGGGTGCTGGAGCTCCTGCCCCACCTGGACCCCTTCCTGGCGAACGACCTGCGCCAGGCCCATGCGGTGCTGATGCACGGGCTTGCCCTGGACGCGGGACACTACCGCACCGGGCCCATGGACGTGCTCTATGGCGACCCCGAGCCCCTCCGCGTGGCCCCGGCGATCGACCTGCCGGCCACCGTGCAGGACCTGCTCCGCTTCGCCGAGGATGACGACTTCCCGCCATTGATCACCAGTTGCGTCCTGCATTTCGGGCTCATCTACCTGCGCCCCTTCGCTGCCGGCAATGGCCGGTTGGCGCGCCTGTGGCAGAAGCGCCTCCTCATGCGCCATTGGGATGTGTTCAGCTTCCTTCCCGTGGAAGCCTTCATCCTGAACACCGCGCCGGCCTACCACGCCTCCTTGGAGTATGCCGATCGGCGCGGCGACTGCGGTGGCTTCATCACCTACCTGCTCGAACGCATCGATGAGGCCCTGGCCGAACTGCTCGCCGAGCCGGACCCCGTGCGCAAGGCCCCCGACCGCATGGCCACCTTCCTCCAGCAATGGGGCGTGCGTCCTTTCCGACGGAAGGACTACCTGGCCTTCTTTCCCGAGCTGAGCACCGCCACCGCCACACGCGACCTGGCCGAGTCCTGCCGGGCCGGACGGATCACTTCCGCAGGTGAACGCCGCGCCACGCGCTACACGGCACGCACGGCCGCGCTCTAGAGCTTATCAACAGGCGCCGGCCGACCCCGGTACCCCGGCTACCTTTGCAGGCTGCATGAACTATCTCGACGGCCTCAATCCCGCCCAGCGTGCCGCCGTGGAGGCCACCGAAGGCCCCAACATGGTGATCGCCGGTGCCGGCAGCGGAAAAACGCGCGTGCTCACCATGCGCATCGCCCACCTGATGGCCGCCAAGGGCGTGGACCCCTTCCGCATCCTGGCCCTCACCTTCACCAACAAGGCGGCCAAGGAGATGAAGGAGCGCATCGGCAAGATCCTGGGCCAGCAGGGCAGCACCGAGGCACGCAACCTGTGGATGGGCACCTTCCACAGCGTGTTCGCCCGCATCCTTCGCGCGGAGGCCGACAAGCTCGGCTACCCGAAGGACTTCACCATCTACGATTCCGACGACAGCCGCAGTGTGATCAAGGGCATCCTGAAGGAGTGGCAGCTGGACGACAAGCTCTACAAGCCCAACCAGGTGCATGCCCGCATCAGCATCGCGAAGAACAACCTCATCGGTCCGCTGGAATACCTGGCCAACGCCGAGCTGATGGCGAACGACGCCAGCACCGGGCGCGAGAAGATCGGTGAGATCTACAAGGCCTATGCGGAGAAGTGCTTCCGCGCCGG
The DNA here is from genome assembly GCA_963169595.1 of Bacteroidota bacterium. Taxonomy (GTDB): domain Bacteria; phylum Bacteroidota; class Bacteroidia; order Flavobacteriales_F; family PHOS-HE28; genus PHOS-HE28. The sequence continues at coordinate 22,021 of CAUJFM010000204.1, forward strand.
CGCCATGGACTTCGACGACCTGCTGTTCAACACCGCGCTGCTGTTCCGCGACCATCCGGAGGCCATGCTGAAGTACCAGCAGCGCTTCCAGTACATCCTCGTGGACGAGTACCAGGACACCAACCTGGTGCAGTACAACATCGTGCGCACCCTGGCCGCACGGCACGAGAACCTCACCGTGGTGGGCGACGACAGCCAGAGCATCTACGCCTTCCGCGGCGCCAACATCCAGAACATCCTCAACTTCCGCAGCGACTATCCGGACCACAAGCTCTTCAAGCTCGAGCAGAACTACCGCAGCACGAAGACGATCGTGGGCGCGGCCAATTCGCTCATCGAGAAGAACAGGGACCAGATCAAGAAGACCATCTGGACCGACAATGCCGAGGGCGAGAAGATCCGGGTGCATCGCGCGCTGAGCGACAACGAGGAGGGCGCCTTCGTGGCGCACAGCATCTTCGAGACGCGGATGCAGCAACAGGCCGCCAACAAGGCCTTCGCCATCCTGTACCGCACCAACGCGCAGAGCCGCAGCATGGAGGAGGCGCTGCGCAAGCTGAACATCCCCTACCGCATCTATGGCGGGCTCAGCTTCTACCAGCGCAAGGAGATCAAGGACCTGATCAGCTACTTCCGCCTGGTGTTCAACCCCAACGATGAGGAAGCACTGAAGCGCGTGATCAACTACCCCACTCGGGGCATCGGGCAGACCACGGTGGACAAGCTGGTGGTGGCCAGCGCCGCGCACAAGCTGGGCATCTGGGACCTGCTCACCCAGCACGCCGAGCTCATCGATGTGCATGGCGGCACGCGGAAGGCACTGGCCGACTTCGTGCTGATGATCCAGGGCTTCCAGGCCATGCTGCCCACGCAGAGCGCCGCCGTGCTCGGTGAGGAGATCGCCCGCCGCACGGGCATCACCCGGGAGCTGTTCACCGACAAGACCCCGGAAGGCGTGAGCCGCTACGAGAACGTGCAGGAACTGCTCGCGGGCATGAAGGAGTTCAGCGATGCGCAAGCCGAGGGCACCGATGTGCCCCGCACCCTGAGCGACTTCCTCATCGATGTGGCGCTGCTGACCGACGCGGACAACGAGGACCCGAACGACACGGACCGCGTAAGCCTGATGACCATCCACGCGGCCAAGGGCCTGGAGTTCCCGTATGTACATGTGGTGGGCCTGGAGGAGGACCTCTTCCCCAACCTGATGGCGGTGCAGACCCGCGCCGACCTGGAGGAGGAGCGCCGCCTGTTCTATGTGGCCCTGACGCGGGCCGAGAAGCGCTGCACGCTGAGCTACGCGATGAGCCGCTACAAGTGGGGCAACCTCACGGCCAGCGAACCCAGCCGCTTCATCGACGAGATCGACCCGAAATTCCTGGAGATGCCGCGCAGCAGCGAACGCGCCGCGCCGAGCTACTCCACCACCCCACCCTGGGCCCGGCGTTCAGCCACGGAACAGCCTGGCGAGGAGCGCCCCTCCAAGCCCGTGTATGGCCGTGAACGCACCGCGCCCGGCATCCAGCGGCCCACCGCCCGGCCAACGCCTCCCCCACCCGCTCCCGAGGAGCGCCGCAACCTGAAGCGGATCAGCCCCAGTGGCACGCCCATGCAGGCCACCGGTTCCCTCGGTGGACCATCCGCGGACATCGCCGAAGGCATGACCGTGGAACACGAGCGCTTCGGCAAGGGCAAGGTGCTGAAGGTGGAAGGCAACGCGCCGGACCTCAAGGCCACGGTGTTCTTCCCGAGCGCGGGTCAGAAACAGCTGTTGCTGCGCTTCGCGAAATTGACGGTGGTGGAGGGCTGAGGCGATCGCCGCTCCCGTTCGGATGGGGGGACAGTCAGACCCTCGCTCGTGCATCCGCTGCACGAAGCCTCATCAGAATACGATCTTCTGACGGCGCAGGCGGGCACGGTACTTCTTGGCACCCGTGCGGTACTTGTACAACTTGTAATGCACCTGTGCCTTGAAGAACAGGTAGGCATCGAGGTCCTCGGGGTCCCCGCGCTGCTGACCGATGGCGGTCTGGCCAGGGATAAGCCCCAGGCTGGGATCGGCGAGGAAAACAGCTTCCGGACCACGTGCGACGAGCAGGGCCTCCGGGTCGTAGTACACGCCGCTCACATCGTCGATGTAATCCGTGAAGGTCTTGGTGTACTGGATCTCCAGACCCGCGCTGATGCTCTTGGAGAAGGCCTTGCGCACACCGAAGCCCATGGGGATGCACACCCCCCAGTTATTGTACTCGTCAGCCCCTCCCGGCAGACCCTGTCCTTCGGTGCCAAGCGGCTTCAAGCGCACCCAGCTGTTGTTGAACTGGGTGCGGGGATCGAAGTAGAACCCGCCGATACCGCCGAACACATACAGGCCCACACGGGACGATTTCGTGCCTTTCACCCCGCGCAGGTCGTACACGTGGCCGAGCTCCTCGCGGTAGAAATGCAGTTCCACGACCAGCGAGCCCTCGAACACATCGGACTTGAAGTTGAGGTTGCGGTTCTGCCGGTACGGCTCTGACGTGAGGTTGTCATTACCGGCCAGCACGCCGTAGGTGAACCGCGTGCGCAGGGCGACCTTTTGTGCCAAGTAGTACCGGAAACCCAGACTGGCGGCCGGTCGCGTCTTGCTCATCTCCAGGTCCCACAGGAAGGGCGACCCGATCTGGTTGCGCCCACCCAGTTCACCCAGGAAGTTGGAAATGCCGAAACCGAACTCGATCTCCTTGCGGTGGGTCTTCCAATAGCTCGACTGCCGGAAATACTGTGCGGAAAGAGGCTCCACCGACAACCAGCCCAGAACGAGCAGCAGGATGATGGTGCGAAGCCTGAGCAGATGCATGGATATACCTCCGGGGGCAGCCAAATATAGAAGGTTTCCGTTCCACACAAGGCCGAAGGACCATCAACCTCGTTCAACCAAGGACGTTGGTCCATCGAATGGTTGCCCCTTGAACGGGATCCGAAGGCCACCGGGTTACACGATCCGCCCAGTGGCCCACCACAGCACCACGCCCGCACACACCGATACATTGAGCGAATGCTTGCTGCCGTGCTGGGGAATGACCATGCATCCATCACAGGCCTGGACGACCGCATCGGAGACCCCCTCGAGCTCATTGCCGAAGACCAGGGCCAGCGGTCTGTCATCCAGCACCACGTCACCGATCGGTAACGCCTGCACCGTCTGCTCCACCGCCAGCACGCGGTAGCCCTCCGCCTGAAGGCCCCGCACGGCATCGGCAGTGTCCCCGACATGGGACCAAGGCACACTGAGGGTGGCTCCCAGGGCGGTCTTCTCGATCTCGCGATGCGGAGGTTGCGGGGTGAATCCGCACAACAGGATCCGTGTCACCCCGAAGGCATCCGCCGATCGGAAGATGGAGCCCACATTATGCCTGCTGCGCACATCATCGAGGATGACCACGAGGGGGCGGTCCGAACGACCCTGATACGCGTCCGGTGCCACGCGGCCCAGTTCGTCCATGGAGAGCTTGCGGTCGCTGGCCGGCATGTTCGGAAGATGTGCAGAACGCGGGTGTGTGGAGGGTCGGCGCCCACAGGGGCCCTCCGTACCTTGGCGGCGCGCGAAAATAGCGCCTTGGAGCACGCAAACCGATGAGCAGACCGGCCGCAGAGACCCCACTGATGCAACAATATGCCCGCATCAAGTCGCAGCATCCGGATGCCGTGCTCCTGTTCCGGGTGGGCGACTTCTACGAGACCTTCGGATCGGATGCGATCACCGCCTCCCGGGTGCTGGGCATCACGCTGACCAAGCGGAACAACGGGGGAAGCAGCGAAATGGAGCTGGCCGGCTTCCCGCACCACGCCCTGGAGACCTATCTGCCCCGCCTGGTCCGCGCCGGCCTGCGCGTGGCGATATGCGACCAGCTGGAGGACCCCAAGCAGGCCAAGGGCGTGGTGAAACGGGGCATCACCGAGGTGGTCACGCCAGGTGTCTCGTTCAACGACCAGGTGGTGGAACAGCGCGACAACCATTGGTTGGCTGCGATCACCGGTCAGGGTGGCCGCCATGGACTGGCCCTGCTCGACGTCACCACCGGCGAGTTCATGGTGGCCGAGGAGGATGCCGAGCAGGTGGCCAAATTGCTGGACAGCCACGCGCCCAAGGAACTGCTCTACCCCCGCGGCAGTCTGGACCCGTTGATCAACGCCTGCGTGGACCGCTTCCATGCACAGCCGGTGGACGACTGGGCCTTCACGGACGACATCGCGCGAGAACGGCTGCTGCGCCAGTTCTCCACGGTCTCGCTCAAGGGCTTCGGCATCGAGGAGCTGGCGCTGGGCCAACGCGCCGCCGGTGCGGTGCTCCACTACCTCGGCGAGACCCGCCACGACCGCCTGGCGCACATCACCCGCATCGCCTGGCTGCGGCCCTCCACGCACCTGGCCCTGGACCGTTTCACCATCCGCAACCTGGAGCTCGTTGTCCCGCTGAACGAAGGCGGTCGCTCGTTGGTGCAGGCGCTGGACCGGTGCATCTCGCCGATGGGCTCGCGTCTGTTGAAGCGCTGGATCGTGTTCCCGCTGCTCGACCTGGAGGCGATCCACCAACGACAGGAGGTGGTGCAGGCCCTGCTCGAGGATGCGGACAGCACGGACCTTCTGGCGGACCAATTGGGCCGTGCGGGCGACCTGGAACGCCTGGCCGGAAAAGCCGCCGCCGGACGCATCAACCCGCGCGAACTGCTGCAACTGCAACAGGCGCTGGGTGCCGCCCAGGCCGTGAAGGAACGACTGGCCCACGCGGCACCGGCCCTTGTCAAGGTCGCCACCGACCTGTGCCCGCCCATGGACCTGGCCGGCCGCATCGAGGCCACCATCGAACCCACCACCCCGGTGAACATCCAGAAAGGCGGCGTGGTGCGGGCGGGCGTGAGCGCCGAGCTCGATGAACTGCGGCACCTCTCGGCCCATGCAAAGGACCTGCTGCTGGGCGTGCAGCAGCGCGAAAGCGAGCGCACCGGCATCAGCTCGCTGAAGGTGGGCTACAACAACGTGTTCGGATACTACCTCGAAGTGCGCAACACCCACCGTGACAAGGTGCCGGAGGAGTGGGTGCGCAAACAGACGCTGGTCAATGCCGAGCGCTACATCACCGACGAGCTGAAGACCTTGGAGGAGCGGATCCTCGGCGCAGAGGAGCGCATCCTCGCGCTGGAGGGCGAGCTCGTGCAGGACCTGATCGAGGCCACCGTTCGGTCCATCGGGCCCGTGCAGGCCACGGCCGCCGCACTGGCCAGCCTGGATGTGCTCCTGAGCTTCGCCAGCACGGCGCAAGCTCACCACTATTGCCGCCCGCAGATCGACACCGGTCATGCGCTGGACATCCAGGACGGCAGGCATCCGGTGATCGAGCAGCGCCTGCCGCCCGATGCGCCTTATGTGGCGAACGACCTGCTGCTGGACCCGCAGGACCGGCAGATCACGGTGATCACCGGCCCGAACATGAGCGGTAAATCGGCGCTGCTGCGGCAGACGGCCTTGATCGTGATCATGGCCCAGACCGGCAGTTATGTGCCGGCCCGGGCCGCGCAATTGGGCTTGGTGGACCGCGTCTTCACCCGTGTCGGCGCCTCGGACAACCTGGCCTCCGGTGAGAGCACCTTCATGGTGGAGATGAACGAGACCGCGAGCATCCTGAACAATCTGACCGACCGCAGCCTGGTGGTGCTGGACGAGATCGGCCGGGGTACGAGCACCTACGACGGGATCTCCATCGCCTGGGCCATTGCCGAATACCTGCACGAGCATCCCACGCGGCCAAAGACCCTGTTCGCCACTCATTACCACGAGCTGAACGAAATGGCGGCCACCTTCCCCCGCATCCGCAACGCGAACGTGGCCGTGCGCGAAACGGACGGCCGCATCCTGTTCCTGCGGAAGCTGGTGCCCGGTGGAAGCGACCGCAGTTTCGGTATCCATGTGGCCCAGTTGGCGGGCATGCCCGACCGCGTGATCCGGCGGGCCAACACCGTGCTCAGCCATCTGGAACAAAGCCATGCCGGCAACCTCGGCGCCACGCCCGGCACACCTTCCGTCGCCGGTCCATCGGGGAGCGCTCTGGGCGACCTGGGGCGCGAACTTCAGCTCAGCATCTTCCAGTTGGATGACCCCGCCCTGGAACGGATCCGCGATGAGATCGCCGCGCTGGACATCGACACGCTGACCCCGGTGGAGGCCCTGCTCAAGCTCAACGAGATCAAACGCTTGGTAACCCCGTCCCGGCAACGGATGAAGAAAGTCTGAAGGAGGTTTTGCGAATTGTCCGGCGTGCATATATTTGCGCCCCGAACGCGAGAGTAGCTCAGTTGGTAGAGCACGACCTTGCCAAGGTCGGGGTCGCGGGTTCGAGTCCCGTTTCTCGCTCAGATCGATGCCTCCCTTCCGGGGGGCATCGGTATTTTCGGCCGGTCCGTTCGTGCTTGCGCGCTGCGGACCTGTTGACGCCCGGGTGGTGGAATGGTAGACACGAGGGACTTAAAATCCCTTGGTCCGCAAGGGCCGTGTGGGTTCAAGTCCCACCCCGGGCACCCCTGATCCAACGGAGGTCCCCGTGCTCCGCACCCGCATCGCCCCCACCCCCAGCGGACTGCTCCACGCGGGCAATGCGGTGAACTTCCTGTTGACGGAACACCTGGCGCGCTCCACGGGCCGTGAACTGCTGCTCCGTATCGATGACCTGGACCAGGAACGCGTGCGGCCGGCCTACGTGCAGGACATCTTCGACCAACTGGAGCAGCTCGGGATCCATTGGGACCTCGGCCCGCGGAACGCCGAGGACCTGGGGACGACCTGGTCCCAGCGGCATCGCCTTGCGCTGTACCACGGCCTGCTGGAGGAACTCCGGGCCGCAGGCCAGCTCTTCGCCTGCAACTGCACCCGCACTACCATCGCCCGCTGCCGCTGTGCCGAACTTGGCACCGACCTCGACGCGCCGGATGTGACCTGGCGGCTGCGGCTGACCGCCCCTTGCCTCGTCGCGTTCAGGACCCCGCACGGAACGGTTTCCACGGACCTGGCCGAACGCATGCCGCCCCCCGTGCTGCGTGCACGCGATGGCCGACCGGCCTACCAGGTGGCCTCCCTCGCGGATGACCTGTATTTCGGCATCGACCTGGTGGTACGAGGTGAGGACCTCTTCGCCTCCACGGCCTGCCAGGTGCACATGGCCCATCTGCTCGGACGCAGCGCCTTCGCCGAGGCGTTGTTCGTGCATCACCGGCTGCTGCTCGATGCGCACGGGGCCAAGCTTTCCAAGTCGGCGGGGGCTGCCGCCTTGGACCGCGATCCTGAGGGGAGCACGGATGTGAAGGCCCTGCGGGAACTGGCCCTGCAACTGGCCAAGGAAGTGGCCTGACCTACACGAAGCCGACGACGGCCGTGACCATGGCCGTCACAATGGCAGCGATCACGGCGATCATCAGCGCCGCGATGGCGAAGCCCTTGCCCCGCTCCTCGCGCCAGCGGATCTGGCGGATGGAGATCCCCGCAAGCACCAAGGCCACCACCAAGGCAGCGATGACCACGATGGTGCTGGTGGTGAACAGGGCCAGCGCCACGGCACCGAGCGAGACCGCGAAGGCCGGTACGGCGAGACGGTTCCATCGTTTGTGCGGCATCAGGTCCTCCTGGTCGGTCGATGCGCGCTGGAGCACCGGGGACCTGACAACCACGTCAACAGCGACGTCGGGAGCAGGCGCGGCTTCAGCATGCATCGCGGGCTCAGGCTGCACGTGCACACGCGACGACAAGGGATGACGTTCAGCAGAGGCGTTCATCAACGGTAGACCAGGTGACCGCAGCTCCATGCGGACCATCCGTGGCCTATGCCGCTCCGCATCGAAGGAACTTCTTCCACCCAGGTCCACGTGCCAACCGGGCCGGTGCTGGCGCTTCTGCAGCCAGCCTTCGGATACACGCCGTGGACCGCTGGCGCAACCCGCGAAGAGCAGCACCACGCCCATGATCATCGCCCAGCGGCTCATGCCTTGGTCTCGATCAGTTGGAACGCATCGCCATCGAAGAGCCCCCGGTCGCTCATCTTCACGTGCGGGATCACCAGCAGGGCCATGAAGCTCAAGGTCATGAACGGTGCGCGCAGGTCGCTGCCCAGCTCCTTCGCGCGGCGGTCCAAGGCGGCGTACGCCTCGGCGACCTCATAGGCGTCAGCGGTGGTCATGATCCCGGCCACAGGCAGCGGCAGCACCTCGGCCTGTCCCTGCTCCGCCAACGCGACCCCACCGCGGTGTGCGATCACCGTGTTCACCGCCGCGCAGAGGTCGGCATCGTTGGTGCCCACGGCCACGATGTTGTGGCTGTCGTGCGCCACACAGCTCGCAATAGCACCACGCTTCAGCCCGAAGCCACGCACCCAGCCCACGGCCGGCGACGCCTCGGCATAGCGGTTCACCACCACGATCTTCAGGAGATCGCGTTCCACATCGGGGACCAGCTCCTCGTGATGAAGGCGACCGTGCAGGAAACGCTTGTGGGTGATGAGCTGCCCATCCACCGCCTCGATCACCAGCAATTGATCGTCATGGGCCGGTACCCTGAGCTGCTGCGCGGAGATCGGCGGGCAGTTGAAGTTGTTCGGTGTGGAAGCCGGGACCGAACGGATCAGGCTGCGTCCATCCTCGGCCACCAACGTGCCCTTCACCCACGTGCGTCGCACACGGAAGTGCTGGAGGTCGTCGACCAGGATCATGTCCGCGGGATCACCGATGTGGAGCCGACCCACGGGAAGGCCATAGTGGGCGATCGGGTTCAGACAGGCGGCCTGGAGCACATGGAACACATCCACGCCGGCCGCCACCGCCCGGGCGCACAAGGCGTTGATGTGGCCCAATACAAGGCCGTCCGGATGCGTATCGTCGCAGCAGAGCATCACCTGGTCCGGATGGCTCACGAGCAGCGGCATGAGCGCCTCCAGGTTGCGTGCGGCACTGCCCTCGCGGATGCTGATGCGCATGCCGTACTGGAGCTTGTCCAAGGCCTCGTCCAGCGTGAAGCACTCGTGGTCGGTGGTGATCACCGGAGCGCCGTGCCCCGCACCGGCGGTGATGTAGCGCTGCGCAGCCTCACCGCGCAAGCCTGGCGCATGGCCATCAATGGGCTTGCCGAGCCGCCGGGCATGGGCCAGCTTGCGCATGACCTCCGGATCCCCGTTGATGACGCCCGGGAAATCCATCACCTCGCTGAGGTAAAGGACCTCGGGTCGATCGAGCAGGTGCCCCACCGCATCGGCGTCGATGCACGCGCCTGCGGTCTCATGGACCGAGGCTGGCACGCAGCTGGGGGCGCCGAAGAAGAAATGGAAGGGTACCTGGGCCGCGTTGTCGATCATGTACTCCACACCGGCCACCCCGAGGACATTGGCGATCTCGTGCGGATCGCTGATGGTGGCCACGGTGCCGTGCGTGACGGCAAGGCGGGCGAACTCGCTGGGCACGAGCATCGAGCTTTCCACATGCACATGCGCATCGATGAAGCCGGGCAGCAGATAGCCTTCCACCGGGCCGGCCACCTCGCGCACAGCATGCACGCGGCCGGCCACGATCGCCACCTCCGCAGGCAGGATGCGGCGCGCCTCGATGTCCACCAGGTTGGCGACAACAGTGAACGATGCCATCGGCGACAAGGTAGGATGCGCCTGGGGAAAGCGGGGATGGCCGTGTTCAGCGGCCGAAGGACCAGGACCGTTCCGATCAGGCCTAGGGTGCGGGAGGCTCCTCCTTCTTCCGACGGGCGCTGACGAACCGCCAGATGCCGGCCCCTGCGGCCGCGAGAGCGATGAACACCAGCTTGATGTTCTTCAGGATGAGCGCCAGGATACCGGCCTTGGCCAGCACCTTGCCGGCCACCAGACCGCCCACGGTCCAGGCCGCCACCTCGTCCACGCTGCTATCGAACTCCTCGTAGGTGTAGCCGGGGTTGAACGAGGCCATGTCGAGCACCGCAGGGATATTGGTCTTCACCTCCTCCAGCGCCTCCATCCCGGCCACCGCGTTGAGCACCAGCACACCCTTCCGGCCCAGCACGCGCACATTGTAGTTCAGCGTGTTGCCCTCGGCCTCCTCGGCGTGCAGCTCCTTGGCCCAGTGCAGCACCTTGCGCTCCTTGTCGTAGTAAGGCGGGGCAGCCCAGCCGATGAGGTCCAGTGTGCCATAGCCTTCCTCCTTCCGCTGCTGGTTCTCCGCCACATCGTCCTCCTTCATCGTGGTGAGCAGCTCATCGTAATTGATGTCGTCCGCATCGGCATCGCTCACGTAGCCCATGGCATCGTACTCGACCACGAAGGCATACGTATGGTCAAGCACGGTGGAGTTCGCCGGGAAGATCATCCCCAGCACGCTCTCTGCGACACCGGGCGGGTTCTCCCACAGGTCCACGATCACCTCGCGGCTCTGGGGCGCATCCAGGAACTTGAACCCTTCGGGCACGTTGAGGCTGGCCACGCCATCCGCCAGATCGACCTTGCCGCTGACGAAGGTGTAGCGCGTGTTGATGGA
>CAUJFM010000205.1 GCA_963169595.1 Bacteroidota bacterium
AGCCAGGGTTACCGCGGGTAGGGGCCATTTCCATGGTCGGGCTTGATCATCGCTCAAGTGGTATCCGCTGAGATCCACGGCGGATGACCCTGCATTGTGCAACTCGATCCAATCCGTGGTCGCACCTTGTGTGTCCGATGCGTTGCCCAGGTTCTTGCTGCACGCCTCGTTCACGACCACCTGTCCAATTCCAGGTACGCCCCAGAAGAGTGGTAGGAGCAGTAGCGTGAGGCGATGGTTCATGGAGCCTCTGTTCGGTGAGGTGTATCGCGTTCTTAATGCCTGAACCGCACGAACAACCGCCCGAAGTTATCACTGTCCTTGTCGATCCGGTGATACATCCGCTTGACGTGGGGCTGCTGAAGGAAGCGGATGACCTTCTTCTTCAGCTGTCCGCTGCCCTTGCCCGGAATGATCTCCACGATGGGGATCCGCTTGTCCACGGCTTCCGCCATGATCTCGTTCAAGGCACGATCGATGTCCCGACCCTTGTTGTGGATGTCGTGCAGGTCGAGTTTCAATTTGGCCATGGATCACGCGCGCACGTCCGCGTACTCCTCTTTGCGTCGATCCATCATCTTCAGGGCGAACGGGCACAGGGGTGAAACGCGAAGCTTGTTCTTCCGGGCATAGGCGATCGCCGCGTCGAGCAGTTTCATGCCCACGCCCTTCCCCTCCGAGCCGGGGAATCCTTCGGTATGCTCGATGATGATCCTTGCCGGGCCTGTGACCGAATACACCATCTCTCCGATCAGTTGGTCACTTTCCATGGCCAAGAAGGCTCCTGTATTGTCGGTGTGGCGGTGGTCAATGGTCATGGGTCGTGGATCAAGTGTGCGAAGATCGTGCAGCCGGTCCGGATGATCAGGGATCTATTGCCAACTTGCACCCATCGGTGTACGAAGACCGGCTGCTTCCGATGAAGATGCGTATCAATAGGCTGCTCGATCGAGCACTGATCCCGGACAATGGGGGTGAACTCCTGTTCTACCAGCGCAGTGATGATTACACGATCGAAGTGGCCGGGATGACCGGTGAGTTGATGACCACCGCGCACCACGGTTCGGAAGATGCACTCGCTGAACTGGCGCTACGGAAGGTGAGGAACGCATCGGAGGCTAGTGTGGTGATCGGTGGGCTTGGTATGGGTTTCACACTGGCTGCCGTGCTGAAGATCGTGGGGATGAAGGGCAAAGTGATCGTGGCCGAACTGGTGCCGCAGGTGGTGGACTGGAACAAAGGCCCCATGGGTGCCTTCGCCGGTTATCCGGTGAATGATCCGCGCACCATCGTGCATGTGGGGGATGTGCTGGACCTGGTCCGTTACGGAAGCGCTACCTACGACGCCATCCTGCTCGATACCGACAACGGTCCCGAAGGTCTTACACATGCGCGGAACAACCGTTTGTATTCGCATCGTGGTCTACAGTCCGCGTACAACGCCTTGAAACCCGGTGGAGTACTGGCGGTATGGTCCACGCATGCACACGATCCATTCACACGTCGATTAGCGCTGGTCGGCTTCCGTGTGGAGGAACGGAAGGTACACGCGAATCGGGACAAAGGCACTAAGCATCATCTCTGGTTCGCCGTGCGGCCCTGAGGCTCAGTGCTTGAACCGCACGAACAACCTGCCGAAGTTGTCGCGGACCTTGTCGATGCGCTGGTAGGTCTTCTTCACCTCTGGTAGTTGCAGGAAGCGCAGCACCTTCTTCTTCAACTGCCCGCTGCCCTTTCCGGGGATGATCTCCAGCATATCGATGCGGCGATCGATGCAGTGGTCCATCGCCTCGCACAGCGCCCGGTCGATCTGGTCGCCCTTGTTGAAGTGGTCGTGGAGGTCGAGCTTGTGCTTGCTCATGGCCGCTACGCGAAGTACGTTTGATACCACTCCTTTTCCCAGTGATCGCGCTCATCGGTCAATGTGTGCGTACCGTCCAACAGGTCGCGGAGCATGCGCAACGAACGGTCATCGCGCTGGGAGATCACCGGGATGCCCGCACGGATCAACGCTGCGGCCGCCACGCCCGGGCCTTGTTGGTACAGCTTGTCCTTCGCGAAGCGTGAGCCCAGGTAGGTCACCGTGCTGCCGCACGCTCCGCTGATGTCCATCAGTATCGCCAGGTCCACCTGTTCACGCAAGGCCAGGTCTCGCATGGCGAGGGCGGCCTTCACCATGCCGGTGGTCCAGTCGGTGCCGTCCTCGGCCACGGACCGTGCCTTGCCGTCCAGCACATCGAAGCCGTTGCCGCCATGGTTGTCGGGCGTCATGCGCGGCGTTCCGAAGGAAAAGTCCTCGGGGCAGAACATCACCAAGCGCACCTCGGGGCGGGCCAACCAGCTACGGAGCGATGCGTGATCACCATTGGTGCCACCATCAACACCGCAGCCCACTCCGCCCAGGCAAGCGCTCAGCAGGACCACCAGCGGGCGGTCCACCGTAGGCTGCGGGCGCATGAAAAAGTCCGGTGGCGGAAGGTGTGCGGGCCGCTCCATGCCGCAAGGTAGTTGTGCTCTTCGCTTTCAGATCCGCGTGCGCAGCATCCCCTTGATCACCTCGGTCTGCTTCACGTCCATCTCCGCCTTCTTCGCGAAGGTCTTCCACTTCTTCACCCCGGCCACCACTTCATCGATGATCGCATCGGCCTTCTTGATGTTCATCTCCTTGGCCACGGCCAGCAGGTCGTCGCGGGTGATGTCCGAGCGCTTGCCGCGCACGCTCATCTGGTGCTGCTTCAGCCAGATGTTCGCGGGGTTGTAGGCGAAGGTGATGTCGTAGGCAGGGCTGAGGTGCCACTCGCCCTGCGGGTCCATCAGGAAGGAAGTGTTCTTCGTGTGGTCATCGCAGTTGCGGGCGATGACGTGAAGCACTTGCGGCAGAAGAACACCACGGCATCGGGGTTGGGCAGGCCCGGCAAGCGCATCAGCCCTTAGGCCTCTTCGTAGCTGTAGCGCACCGGATCGTTGAAGCCCATGTGGGCCACCCAGCAAAAGCGTGGCCATGTGCAGGCGCACTGCCTCGCAGGTCCTGCCATGCCGGTCGAAGCGCTGGGTGAGGAAATGCGCGCGGCCCTGTTCCTCCAGCAACGCTTCGCGTTCGCCCTTCTCGCGGCTGGTCTTGAACTTCTCGTTGGCTTGCTGCTACAGAATGATCCCACTGCGGCCGAAGTACGGGGTGTTTTACTTCACCCGCTTTCCCTCCATCTCACCGCCCTGCCGGAAGGTGAGCCTGTTCACGGTGCCATCGGCCTCGGGGTGGAAGGTCATGCTGGCATCCACCACGGTGAGGAAGAACTCATGCGGCGCGGAGCCGAACACCTCGAACTCCTGCTGGCCGGTGGCGCGTACGAAGAAGCGGTCGCCCTCAGTACGGAATGTCAGTGTGAAGCCGGGGGCCAGTTCATATTCGCCCACGTAGGGTTGCAGATCGGCGTGCTGCAGTGCGATCGCCTTGCGCACGGGCAGGGGCTTGTCGGTCCGGGTCAGCATTTCTTCATGGTCGCGTGCTTGGAACAGGGCTCCGGTCACCTTGCTGTCGGCGCGTTGGAAATGCAGGTTGATCACATCATGCGTGTAAATGAAGCGGTCCTCACCCAAATACCGGAGATCGAAGCGGCCGCCCCCTTGGCGCTGTGCATGCAAGCCATGGACGTCGGCCGTGATGTAGCGCTCCACACCGTCCGCGTTCACGTACACCCCGGTGTATTGTTGCGCCAGTTCGGCCGGTAGTGGCTGTTCGGCTCCACCATACGGTTTGCCCAGGGCGATCGCCGCCAGCTTGGGTGCCAGCGCCGAAGCATCTGAGGATTCCCGGTTCACCAGCACCCCCACGAAGATCTCCTCCTGCGGCAGGTACACCACATTGCTCGTGGCACCGTCGATGCCGCCACTGTGCTCGTGTGTGGGACTTCCCTGCACGTTCATGAACATCCAGCCGTAGCCGTAATGGGAAAGCGAGCCATCCGCCAACCTGTGGTCCGTGAAGGCCTTTTCGCGCATGGCGGGTGAAAGCAAAGGGCCCTTGTGTACCGCCGTGTTCCACTTCCACAGGTCGCCCACGGTGCTGCGGATCGCGCCTGCACCGCGAGGCCAGGTGAGGCTGACCGGGGAAGCCGGTATCCAACCATCGCCTTCGGGCTGGTAGCCAAGGCCCGGTTCGTTCGGCAGCATGGCACTGGCCAGTGATGCGCTGCTCTCCGCCATGCCCGCCGGGCGCAGCAGGTGTTCCGCCACATAGTCCGTCCACGACATGCCGGAAGCCCGTTCCACGATGGCCGTGAGCAGGATGTAGCCGCTGTTGCTGTAGCTCCACTTCGTGCCCGGCTCGAATTCCAGCGGCAGGTCCTTGAAGTACGCGATCAGCTCGGGCAGCGTGGCCTCTTTGGCATAAGCCTCCGCATGGTACAGCGGAAGGTCCGTGAAATTCGGTATGCCCGAGGTGTGCGTCAGCAGGTGCTCGATCGTGACCGGGTGCTCTTTCCTCGGGAAGTCCACGTACTTCTGGATCTCGTCGGTCACCTTCAACTTGCCCTGTTCCGCGAGTTGCAGGATCGCCACGCCGGTGAACTGCTTGGTTACGCTGCCGATGCGCAGTTGGCTCGCCGTGGTCAACGGCTTTTTCGTGGCCAAGTCGGCCAGGCCTATCGCACGTTCGTACAGCACCTGATCGCCCTTGGCCACCAGTACCACACCACCGGGCGCATCGGCGGTGAAGTGTTCGGCCAGGGCGGCGTCGAACAGGGCCTGATGGTCCGGGGTGGACTGGGCCGTTGCGAGGATCGGCGCAACCAATATGGCCGTGGCCAGGATACGGATGGTGCCGGTGATCGTAGTCATGACCATGGGACGCACATCCGGCATGGGCCGGTTACACGGGTTGGAAGGTGGCATTGGGCAAAACGCGGAGCATCCACCTCGGCATGGATCACCGCGTTTGCGGCGTGCCCGGGATCAGGTCTGCATCAGCCTGGTAATGACCCCCTTCGCCGCCTTCGGGATCTTGGTTCCCGGCCCGAACACATCGAAGCAGCCGGCTTGCTTCAAAAAGTCGAAGTCGTTGGGGGGGATCACGCCACCGGCCACCACAAGGATATCCGGGCGTTTCCAGGTGTCGCGCAATTCCTTGATCACCTCGGGCACCAAGGTCTTGTGGCCACCGGCGAGGCTGCTCACACCCAGCACATGCACGTCGTTCTCAATGGCCTGCTTGGCCACTTCCTGCGGCGTTTGGAACAGCGGGCCGATGTCCACGTCGAAGCCGATGTCGGCGAAGCTGGTGGCGATCACCTTGGCGCCGCGGTCGTGGCCGTCCTGGCCCATCTTGGCCACCAGGATGCGCGGGCGGCGTCCTTCCTGCTTGGCGAATTCATCAGCAAGGCGCATGGCCTCCTTCATCTCCGGATCTTGCATGGCTTCCGCGGAATAAATACCACTGATCGTACGTGGCACGGCAGCATAGCGGCCAAAAGCTTGTTCCAAGGCGTCGCTG
>CAUJFM010000206.1 GCA_963169595.1 Bacteroidota bacterium
CCCTGCAAGAGCGCGCGGCACAAGCCTACAACACCTACCAGAAGTGCGGCATCAACGGTGCGCGGCGCCTGCTGGTGACCGGTTGGTGATGACAGGCACCACAGGCCTCCCGGCATGCCCGACCTTTGTACCCATGGAGAAGACCACCCAACGCAGCGTGACGGCCTCCCTGGAAGGAGCACCCTACACCACCCGTGTCACCGCCCGCGGGCTGGAGCTGATCGCGGATGAACCCACCGACCATGGTGGTCAGGACCTGGGCCTGCGCCCGCATGAGCTGCTGCTGAGCGGGCTCGCCGCCTGCACGGCCATCACCTTACGCATGTACGCCGACCGCAAGCAGTGGCCCTCCTCGCCCATCCACGTGACGGCGAACATGGAGCGCACGCAGCAGGGAGCGGAGGTGGATACGCGCATCCACCTCGACATCGAACTGCCGGCGGAGCTGACCGAAGAACAGCGCGCGCGGATGCTGCAGATCGCGCGGTCGTGTCCGGTGCACCGTACCTTGGAGAACCCGATCCACCTGAGCTCGGGCCTCAAGGCATGAGCAAGGAGCACACCTACACCAACGGCGAGGTCACCATCATCTGGCGCAAGGAGCGGTGCATCCACAGCACCCGCTGCTGGAAGGGCCTGCCCGCCGTGTTCCAGCCGGGACAGCGCCCCTGGATCAAGGCCGAAGGACAGGCCACGGAGGCGATCATCGCGCAGGTGGAGCAATGCCCCAGCGGGGCCCTCACCTACCGCATGAACGGTGAAGGGGCCGCGGAGGAACGCAACGACGAAGCCCATGTGCGGATGGAGGTGACACCCGGTGGGCCGCTGGTGCTGCATGGCGATGTGGACGTGGTGCTTCCCGACGGCAGCACCGAACACCGCACGGGCCGCAGTGCCTTCTGCCGGTGCGGCGCCTCGGCCAACAAGCCGTGGTGCGATGGCAGCCACCGGCGCGTAGGCACGCTGGGTTGACCACGATCGGCGGTGGACAAACCCGCACGAAAGGCCGCCGTTCGTGCTCGACAACGCCTTGCGGAGGGGCTAACTTTGACCGTTACCAAACCGCTCCGGCCCTCATGATCTTCCAGGACCCCCATCGTGTTCCGTTGAGCCCGGCCCAAAAGGCCCGTCGGATCAACATGAACGCCGACCTCTACGGCACCTTCGCCGAGATCGGGGCCGGTCAGGAGACCGTGCGACATTTCTTCCGCGCCGGCGGGGCCTCGCAGACCATCGCGAAGGCGATGAGCGCGTACGACAAGGACTTCAGCAACGCCATCTACGGCCCGGAGCCCGGCAACCGCTTCGTGTGCGAGAGCCGCTTGAAGAACATGCTGCGGCACGAGTACGGCCTGATCACCGACCGCCTCTCGCGCAAGGACCATCCCACCAAGCGGTTCTTCACGTTCGCGAACACCGTGGCCACGAGCACCTTTGAGCGGCCGCACAGCGGGCACGGCTGGCTGGGTGTGCGGTTCCAGACCTCGCCGGACCTGCCCACCAGCGATGTGATCCTGCACTTCCGCCTGCACGACCCGGACATGAGCCTCCAGCAGGAGAGCGTGGGCGTGCTGGGCGTGAACCTGTTGCACGGCTGCCTCTTCAACCACGCCGATCCGAACGAGATCATGAGCGCGCTCTACGACAACGTGAGCCGGCACGTGGTGGAGATCGACATGATCCAGATGAACGGGCCGGCCTTCCAGCAGGTGGACAACCGCTTGATGAGCCTGCAGCTCGTGAAGCGGGGCTACACCGATGCCGTGCTCTTCGGTCCCGACGGCCAGAACCTGCAGGCCAGCGAGATGCTCTACAAGAAGAACATCCTCGCCATCCGCGGCAGCTTCAGGCCGGTGACCAAGGTGAACATCGACATGATCATGAACGGCTACAACATGTTCACCAAGGAACAGCGTGTGGACCGTCAGAACCTGCAGGTGCTCTTCGAGATCACGCTCAACAACCTGAAGAGCGACACCGGCGATGTGGACGAGAAGGACTTCATCGACCGCGCCGACATCCTGTGCTCGCTGGGGCAGACCGTGCTGATCAGCAACTACCAGGAGTACTACAAGCTGGTGGAGTACTTCAGCCGGTACACCAAGGCCCGCATGGGTGTCATCATGGGGGTGAACAACCTGATGGAGGTGTTCGACGAGCGCTATTACCGCAACCTGAACGGCGGGGTGCTGGAGGCCTTCGGCATCCTCTTCCACCGCGACCTGAAGATCTACGTGTACCCCAGTCGTGCCAGCGCGCGGGACGAGATCATGACCACGGCCAACATGCCGGTGCACCCGCGTCTGAAGCCGCTGTACGATTACCTGTTGTTCAACAAGCGGCTGGTCGACATCACGAACTACGACCCCAACGTGCTGCACATCTTCAGCCGCCAGGTGCTGGAGATGATCCGCTCCGGCGCGCCCGGGTGGGAGGAAATGGTGCCGCCGTACGTGGACAACATGATCAAGGACAACCGCCTCTTCGGGTTCCAGCCGAAGGC
>CAUJFM010000207.1 GCA_963169595.1 Bacteroidota bacterium
GCCCGCGTGACCGTGACCACCACCGCCGGATCACCGGCCTTCAAGGGCGTGGACGGCTACACGTTCAACGACCTGCGCAACTGGTCGCCCGAGGAGGAGGAGGTCGTGTTCGATGGCCGACTGAACGAGGAAGGTGTGACCCAGTTCGCACTGCGGCCCACGGTGGGTGCCAACGCCCCGCCCGTGCTCAACACCAACATCGTCACGCGGGTGTTCGAAGCGGGCGGTGATGCCAGCATGGACCGCACCACCGTGCCCTACTACGCCTATGCGAGCTATGCCGGCGTGAAGGCGCCGCCCACGCGCAACGGCTGGGGCACGCTGCTCACCGACACCACCTACCGCTTCGACGTGGCGGCCTTGACGAGCGCAGGTGCCCCGATCGCGGCCAGGAAGCTGAAGGTGCAGGTGTACAAGCTGAACTGGAACTGGTGGTGGGACGGCAGTTTCAACGGCAACGCCAACTACATCCGCTCGGCCAGCGTGGAGCTGCGTTCCGAGCAGGAACTGACCACCGATGCCAAGGGCCGCGCGCAGTACAGGTTCCGGATCGACCGGCCGGATTGGGGCCGCTTCGCCGTGCGCGTCACCGACCCCGAGAGCGGCCACAGCAGCGCGGTGCAGCTCTACCTGGACTGGCCGGGCTGGGAAGGACGCAGCCGCCGCGAGGACCCCGAGCAGGCCGCCAAGCTCACCTTCAACAGCAGCAAGCCCAACTACACCGTGGGCGATGAAGCCGTGCTCACCATCCCCTCCTCGGGCACGGGCCGCGCGCTGGTGAGCCTGGAGACCGGCAGCCGGGTGCTCAGTGCCACGTGGATCGACCTCCAGGAGAAGGAGACCACCCATCGCTTCACCGTGAGCGCGGACATGGTGCCCAACGTCTACGCGCACGTCACCGTGGTGCAGCCGCATGCCCACACGCGCAACGACCTGCCCATCCGCCTCTACGGCGCGATCCCCATCCTGGTGGAGGACCCCGCATCGCGCATCCAGCCGACCATCGCCATGGCCAAGGAGATCCGCACCGACGCGCCCTTCTCCGTGGACGTGGCGGAAAAGGACGGCAAGGCCATGACCTATACGCTGGCCATCGTGGATGAAGGTCTGCTGGACCTGACCCGCTTCAAGACACCCGACCCGTGGGGGCACTTCCATGCGCGGGAGGCGCTCGGCGTGCGCACGTGGGACATGTACGACCAGGTGATCGGCGCCTTCGGCAAACAGCTGGAACGCGTGCTGGCCCTGGGCGGCAGCGATGATGCCGGTCCCGCACCCGGTGCCCGCGTGAACCGCTTCAAGCCCGTGGTGCGCTCCGTGGGCCCCTTCCGACTGGAGAAGGGCCGCAAGGCCAGCCATACGTTCACGATCAGCAATTACGTGGGCTCCGTGCGTGTGATGGTCGTGGCCACCGACGGCGAGCGGGCCTACGGCCATGCCGAGCAAACCGTTCCGGTGAAGAAGCCCCTGATGCTCCTCGCCACCCTGCCGCGTGTGCTGGCACCGGGTGAAGTGGCCGACCTGCCGGTCACCGTGTTCGCCATGGACCCCAAGGTGAAGGACGTGACGGTGACGATGGAACCCAATGCCCTGCTGGCCCCCGAAGGTCCGTCCTCCATCAAGGTGCGCTTCGACCGCACCGGCGATCGTGTGGTGAGCTTCCGCGTCCGCGTGAAAGAGGCCATCGGTACGGCCAAGGTGAAGGTGAGCGCCAGCAGCGGCAACGAGAACGCGCAGGAACGCATCGAACTCGCCGTGCGCCAGCCGAACCTGCCCCGCACGGAGGTGACCGAACTGGTGGTGCAGGCGGGCCAGCAGCAGCGCTTCGCTCCCGCGCCGATCGGGGTGGCGGGCACCAACTCCGCCTATGTGGAGATCAGCACCATCCCGCCGGTTGACCTCGGCCGAAGGCTGCAATACCTCATCGACTACCCGCATGGCTGCCTGGAGCAGACCACCTCGAAGGCCTTCCCGCAGCTCTTCCTGGCCCAGGTGATGGACCTGCCCGACCGCACGGTGCACAGCCTCCGCAGCAACGTGGAGGCGGCCATCCGTGGCATGGGCCGGTTCCAACGGAGCGATGGCAGCTTCAACTACTGGCCGGGCGGCGACCATTACGACAACTGGACCAGCATCTACGCGGGTCATTTCCTGGTGGAGGCCGAGCGCCAGGGCTTTGCCGTGCCGACCCCGCTGAAGAACAGCTGGCTGGCCTTCCAACGCAAGGCCGCCCGCGAATGGAACGGCGCGGTGGCCAACGGCTGGAGCAGCGAGTCCGTGCAGTTCCTCCAGGCCTACCGGCTCTATGTGCTGGCGCTGGCGAAACAGCAGGAGCTGGCGTCTATGAACCGGCTGCGCGACCAGCGGGACCTGTCCGCACGCACCCGCTGGGTGCTGGCCGCGGCCTATGCACACATGGGGCGTGCCGATGTGGCGCGCGGACTGGTGCAGGGCCAGGACGTGATGATGCCCGCCTACACGAACGACTGCCGCACCTATGGCAGCGACCTGCGCGACGAGGCCCTGGTGGTGGATGCCCTCCTGAAGCTGGGTGAAGTGCCCCGTGCGGCAGGCCTGGTGCAGCACATCGCGAAGCGCCTGAGCTCCGGCAATTGGTACAGCACCCAGAGCACGGCCTTCGGTCTGCTCGCCGTGGCCCGCCTGGCGGAACGCGATCCGCTGGGCAAAGGCATGGACCTGGCGTGGACCGAGGACGGCAAGGCCGCGCAGGTACGGCACAGCGACAAGGCCGTAATGAGGATGGACCTCGCGGTGCCCGATGGCAAGCGCGGCTACACGCTGCAGAACAAGGGCAAAGGGCTGTTCTACGTGCGACTGGTGCGCAGCGGAACACCGCTGGCCGGCGAGGAGGCCGCCACCTCGAGCGGACTGGCGATGGAGGTGACCTATGTGAACAGCGACGGTGCCCCCATCGATCCCAGCACCATTGAACAAGGAACCGACTTCACGGCGGTGGTCACGGTGAAGCACCCGGGTGTGGTGGCCGGCTATGAACAGCTCGCGCTCACGCAGGTGTTCCCGTCGGGCTGGGAGATCCGCAACACGCGCATGGAGGGCACCGAGGCCAACATCCCGGGCAGTGGCTTCACCTACCAGGATATCCGGGACGATCGGGTCATGACCTACTTCCACCTCGGCAAGGGTGCCACCGCAACCTACCGTGTGCGCTTGAACGCCGCGTATGCAGGTCGTTTCTACCTGCCTGGACCGGTGTGCGAAGCGATGTACGATGACCAGGTGCAGGCCCGTGGCAAAGGACGATGGGTGCAGGTGGTGAACAGCGCACAGGGAAGCACAGTGCAGCGTTGAGGTGTTCCCTCCCATCGGGCAAGGGCAGGCCATGATCACCTGGGCGATCTCCTTCCTTTCCCGCAACGGTCGGACGCTCCGTCGATCGTTGGTGGTCCTGGCACTGGTGCTCGCCTGGGCGGCGTGGTGGCCCATGGCACCGTTGTTCACCGCACCTCGAAGCACGGTGCTGCTGGACCGTCGTGGCGACCTGCTGGGCGCCACCGTGGCTGCCGACGGCCAATGGCGGATGCCCCCGGGGGAGAGCATCCCGGAACGCCTGGAGACCTGCCTCATCACCTTCGAGGACCGGCACTTCCGCAGTCATGTGGGTGTCCATCTCCCCTCGCTCATCAGGGCCTGGAAGCAGAACCGGCGCGCCGGGCGCACGGTCAGTGGGGGCAGCACCATCACCATGCAA
>CAUJFM010000208.1 GCA_963169595.1 Bacteroidota bacterium
CGAAGCGGTCGGCCAGGTCGCCGCCGGGCAGCTGGTGCGCATAGCTCAACGAGATGAGCGTCATGGCCACGGTGCTGTCGCGCACCTGGGCCTGGGCACGGGACGGCCACAGGGCCAGCAGCAGAAGGGGGAGGAGCGCCAAGCGCATGGGGCGAAGTTAGGGGGTGGCGATCCGCTGGTCGGCGCTGCCGCCGTTCTCCCCCTACACCTCCCCCCATCCACTATCTTCGCGGCCGCCCAAGTTGGCCATTCTTCCGGTGGATGGTCCGTGGCGCCCGACCAGCACCCCATGAGACCCATCCAGATGGTCGACCTCGTCGGCCAGTACCAGAAGATCAAGGCCGAGGTGGACCAGGCCGTGCTGGGCGTGATCCAGAGCGCCGCCTTCATCAACGGTCCGGAGGTGAAGAGCTTTGAGCAGGAGCTGGCCGCCTACCTGGGTGTGAAGCACGCCATCGGCTGTGCCAACGGCACCGATGCCCTGCAGATCGCCATGATGGCCCTGGACCTGAAGCCGGGCGATGAGGTGATCACCCCCAGCTTCACCTTCGTGGCCACCGTGGAGGTGATCGGCCTGCTGGGCCTCACGCCCGTGTTCGCCGATGTGCTCCCGGGCACCTTCAACATCGATCCGGCCGACATCGAGCGCAAGATCACCCCGCGCACCAAGGCCATCGTGCCCGTGCACCTCTTCGGGCAGGCCGCCGACATGGCCGCCGTGATGGCCATCGCCGAGAAGCATGGTCTATACGTGATCGAGGACAATTGCCAGGCCATCGGCAGCGACTACACCTTCCCAGATGGCTCAGTGAAGAAGGCCGGCACCATCGGGCACATCGGCACCACCAGCTTCTTCCCCAGCAAGAACCTGGGCTGCTACGGTGATGGTGGCGCCATGTTCACCAATGATGAGGCCCTGGCGAAGAAGCTGCGGCGCGTGTGCAACCACGGCAGCGATGTGCGCTACTACCACGAGGTGGTGGGCGTGAACAGCCGCCTGGACAGCATGCAGGCCGCCGTGCTGCGCATCAAGCTGCGCCACCTGGACAGCTATGCCCGGGCCCGCAATGCGGCCGCCGACTTCTATGATGCCGCCTTCCAGGGCATCAGCGGGCTCACCGTGCCCGCCCGCAGCGCCAACAGCACCCACGTGTTCCACCAGTACACCCTGCGGGTGGCCGATGGTCCCGGCTCGGGGTCCGGGAGGCGGGATGCTCTCAAGAAACACCTGGAGGACAGGGGTATACCTTGCATGGTGTACTACCCTGTACCCTGTCACCTCCAAGCTGCGTACAAGTCCCCGCGCTTCGCGGAGGGATCGCTGCCGGTGACGGAGCAATTGACCCGCGAGGTGCTCTCGCTCCCCATGAGCACCGAACTGGACCACGAACAACTCACGCACATCACCGAAGGGGTGAAGAGCTTTTTCAATTGAAACGTACGGGCGCATCATGATGCGCCCCCACTCATTCCAACATGAACATTGCAGTAGTAGGCACCGGATATGTGGGCCTCGTGACAGGTACCTGTTTCGCCGAGACCGGCAACCACGTGATCTGTGTGGACATCGACGCCAACAAGGTGCAGATGATGAAGGATGGGAAGGTGCCCATCTATGAGCCGCACCTCGATGTGCTCTTCGAGCGCAACATCCGCCAGGGGCGCCTGCACTTCACCACCGACCTGGCCAGCGCCATCAAGGACGCCCAGATCATCTTCCTGGCCCTGCCCACGCCCCCCGGCGAGGACGGCAGTGCCGACCTGAAGTACGTGCTGGGCGTGGCCGACGACCTGGGGAAGATCATCACCGACTACAAGGTGATCGTGGACAAGAGCACCGTGCCCGTGGGCACCGCCGAGAAGGTGCATGCCGCCCTGGCGAAGAACGCCAAGGAGGAGCTCTTCGATGTGGTGAGCAACCCCGAGTTCCTGCGCGAAGGCTTCGCCGTGGATGACTTCCTGAAGCCCGACCGTGTGGTGGTGGGCACCAGCAGCGAGCGTGCCCGCAAGGTGATGGAGGACCTGTACAAGCCCTTCGTGCGCCAGGGCAACCCCATCATCTTCATGGACGAGCGCAGCGCCGAACTGACCAAGTACGCCGCCAACGCCTTCCTCGCCACCAAGATCACCTTCATGAACGAGATCGCGAACTTCTGCGAGAAGGTGGGTGCCGACGTGGACAAGGTGCGCATCGGCATCGGCACGGACAGCCGCATCGGCAAGCGCTTCCTCTTCCCCGGCATCGGTTATGGCGGAAGCTGCTTCCCCAAGGATGTGCAGGCATTGGCCAAGAGCGGGCACGATGCCGGCTACGAGTTCCAGATCATCAAGAGCGTGATGGAGGTGAACGAGCAGCAGAAGACCTCCATCATCCCCAAGATCAAGACCCACTTCGGAGATCTGAAAGGGAAGCACTTCGCCCTTTGGGGACTGGCCTTCAAGCCCGACACGGACGACATCCGCGAGGCCCCGGCCCTGTATGTGATCGATGAGCTGGTGAAGGCCGGCGCCACCGTCACCGCCTTCGACCCCGAGGCCATGCCCAACGTGAAGAAGGTGAAGGGCGACAAATGCGCCTTCGCCAACGACGAGTACGAGGCCCTCAAGGGGGCGGATGCGCTCATCATCGCCACGGAATGGGCGCTGTTCCGCACGCCCGACTTCAAGCGCGTGGGCGAGCTGCTCAAGGAGAAGGTGATCTTCGACGGACGCAACCTGTACGAGCTGGACGAGATGGA
>CAUJFM010000209.1 GCA_963169595.1 Bacteroidota bacterium
GCCGTGATATGGCGATGGAGGACTTCATGGAGGCGATGATACGCGATCCGCGCCCTGAAGGTTCACCTCTCCATGCCGAAGGAGTTAACATGTTGGTGGTGGAACATTCCTCCCCCGTGCGCCTCCCGCTGCTCCACCAGGCCACCACCTTTGAGCGGCATGTTCAGCGCGGGAGCCTTATGGAAGGGGATCACCCTGGCGGCCTTGGGGTACATCGGGGGGACCAGCCTGTGGGCCCAGGACGAATTGCTGGTGCGTTTTGAGCCTGGCTGTGAGGAACTTAGAGGGTTCTTTACCCGGCCGGCCGGGGCCGTGAGCACGACCTGGGACTTCGGGGATGGCACCACCAGCACGGCCACGGACCCCGTCCATCCATTCCCCTACGGCCAACCCATTGCCGTGACCGTAGTGGCCGTGGACGCGTTCGGTGAGCAGCAGACCTACACCCAAAGCTGGCCGGCCGTGCCCAGGCCGGACCTGACGGCGATCGAACTGCCCACCGTGTTCACCCCCAATGGGGATGGCGTCAACGACACCTTCGGTCCGATCGGGCTGGAGGACCTGGGGCCGTGCGCACAGTTGACCATCTGGAACCGCTTCGGCCAGGTCCTCTTCCGCAGCGAAGGGAACGACATCACCTGGGATGGCCGCTCGTTCGCCGGCGAGATGGCCGTGCCCGGGGTGTACTTTTATGCCTTCACGGCAGGTGGTCCCGAATGGACGGGCCACCTGACCCTGATGCGCTAAGCCATGCGACACCTGTTCTCCCTTGCGGCCATGGGGGCCGCCATCCTGCTGTTCGCCTTCAACGCGCCGGACTGCATCACCGGCAAGGGTGCGGTGGTCAAGCGGCCCCTTCAACTTGGACCGGTGCACGCCATCACCCTCCAAGGTTCACTGGACGTGCACCTGACCCAGGGAGAAGGCCAATCCGTGGAGGTGGAGGCCCAGGAGAACCTCGTGGACCTGGTGGAGACCACGGTGAAGGATGGGCATTGGACCATCCGCACCCGCGCATGCTACCGCACGGACAAACCATTCATGGTGCACCTGCGCGTGCCGAAGATCGATCGGGTCACCGTGCAGGGGTCAGGTGATGTGGTGGGCACAGGCACCTTCACGGGCAGCTCCTTCAACCTGGACGTGCAGGGCAGCGGCGACCTGAAGATCAACGTGAACGGGGGCAGTGTGAAGACCTCGGTGCAAGGCTCCGGCGCGGTGAAGCTCTCCGGCACCTGTGAGGACCTGGCCGCCACGGTGCAGGGCTCGGGCGATGTGAAGGCCGCTGAGCTCAAGGCCGGCAGCGCCCGGGTGAGCGTGATGGGCAGCGGGGACATCACCTTGCAGACCAATGGCGCATTGGAAGGCGAGATCATGGGCAGTGGTGATGTGGAGTACGTGGGTACGCCCTCTCCGCTCAGCGTGCAAGTGACCGGCAGCGGCCGGGTAGCTCCGGTCGGCAAGAAATGATGCGCAAGCCCATCCTTGCCGTCGTCTGCGCCCTATGCGGCATGACCGTGTTGATGCGCTGCGGACAAGCACCGGAAACACCAGTTGTGATCGCGCCCGTGGTGGAAGGCCGCGCGCCCTGGCCTTTCGCCGTGCTTGATGACAACATCGCGCACGACACCCTGCTGATCCAGACCACCCTGGACCTCGGTGACAGCACCTACCTGATGGTGGCCAGCAACGTGGAGGAGACCTTTGAAGGCCTGCGCCTGTACCGCTACCGATTCACGGCTGATGGTTCCGTGGACATGCTGGGTATCTCACCACCTGCCTACGATAGCTGGACCATGTTGCCCACTTGTTTTCCATTGGATACCACACACAGGTCCGATGTGATGTGGGTGCTCGCCAACTTCGGGGAGAAGGAGAGCTGGGGCCAAAAGGTGTTCCTGATGGACTGGAACTTCATGGATGCCGGCTTCATGCATGTGGCCCTGCCCGAGCGGGTGATGGAGGATGACACCCTGCGCCTGAAGCGGCGTAATGTGGCCCCGCAGATGCGTTACAGTGAGCGCGGCGACACGGCGGTGTGGCGGTTCGCGTGCGACAGCGTGTACCTCTATGAGGATGGCGCGGGCGCCACGGATGTGGTCCTGGCCGCTCCCCGGGTCCGCTACACGTTCCACCGGGACCAGGGCTTGGTGCTTTGGGTGGATGGACAGGCGCGACCAGTGCGAACGCCCGCTTGATCGGGCTACCTTCAGGGCGCAACCTCCACGCCATGGTCCTGCTGCGCGTCCTGCTCCTCCTCAGCATCACACTTTTCGGTCCCCTCGACCTGCAGGCCCAATCCAAACGGGCGAAGCGCGTGGGACCATCGGCCTACAGCGCGGGTGGGCCTTGCGATACGAGCGCATGGAAGCTGGTCTTCCACGATGAGTTCGATGGTCCGGCCTTGGACCGCAGCAAGTGGGTGACCTACTTCACCTTCAGCGATGATGGCAGTGACCGATGCCCCGGATGCCGCATCATGGGTACCAGCAACACCGTGTTCCGCGACGACCTGGTGACGGTGCGCGATGGGATGCTCGTCCTGGGCGTGGAGGCCCGGCCGGAGGAATGGTATGGTCAGCGAAAGGAACACGCCGGTGGCATGGTCCATTCCATCGGGAACGCGCACTTCAGCCATGGTCGGTTCGAGGTGCGATGCCGCATTCCCAAGGGTGCGGGGCTGTGGCCGGCGTTCTGGGGCTTCGGCGGCGAGACCGAGATCGATGTGTTCGAGTTCTGCGGCGAACGACCCAAGTGGATGAAGGGGTCCGTGCACCGCTGGGGCAAGACCAAATACTCCAACACCGGCAAGCACCGGAGCGTGGACCTTTCAGCGGACTTCCACGACTATGCGGTGGAATGGGATGGCGATGCCGTGCGCTGGTACCTGGATGGCCGGCTCGTGCACAGCCGCGCCCGCTTCGTGGACCGGCGGGGGCGTCCGCTGCCCGCGTGCGATCGCGCTCCGGGCGAACTGGCCACCGCACCCTACTTCCCCCGTGCCACCGATGGCATCAATCTCATCCTCGACCTGGCGGTCTCCGAACCCAAGGGCTATTGCAATGGACCCAAGATGCCCGTGGCCTGGCCTGCGGACGCCGTGTTCGAGGTGGACCATGTGCGGGTGTACCAGCGGCAGCCCGAGCCCCATCTCCGCGATCTCTGTGGTGAAGTGCGCGCCATTGCACCGGCGGACCCGAATGCCGTGCCGCCCCAAACCGGCAGCAGCCAACGGTTCGTGCTATCGGGCCCTCCGGCGAAGGTGGAATGGACGACCAGCACGGGACTGGAGCTCATCGCCACCGAGGGGAACACCGTGGAGGTGCGGATGCGCCCGAACGCTCGTGGGCCGCAGTGGATCGAGGCCAGCGTTTCCGGTGATCCGTGCAATTCGGGGATACTGAACGTGCGCACCGCCGTGGCGATCGCACGCTGACCCTTTACTCGACGATGGGGATCATCCCGCGAATGCCCATGTCGACAATTGTCTCGAATCCCGTCTCAACGTCAAAGCGCTGATTACCGTTCACATCCACCCACTCGAAGCTCTTGTTGGTGCTGAGCGAGACGGTGATCACTACATCCTCCGTCTCATTGCCGGTGATGGTGAGCGGGCTGGCGAACGCACCGGTCACCACGCACGAACCGGCCGGGATGGGCGAGGTGGCCTGGATGGGGTTCACCACGGTGGTCCCTGGTGCTTGCCCGTCAAAGACCGCTTGGGGCAGCGGTGGGTTATGTACCTCGAAAGCCCAGTAGCCCTGCAGCTTGTTGGCGTTCACCGTCACCGTGGAATCGTGCACCAGGTAGGAACCGATATAGGTACTGTACCCGATGAATGACGCGATGGTACCCATGTACCCGATGTCATTGTAATAGAACCGAATATCGTAGTTCTGGTAGGCCAGGGACACGCGCAGCCATTGGTAAGTGCCGGGTGCCAGGTCGCTGAGGGGGATGTCCACAAAGGCCTGGCCGTTGCCGACCTGGATGCCAAGGTCATGGTCGATGGCCTGGGCGCCGCCCATGGTGGTCTCCGGTGCGAAGTAGACCACGTCGCCCTGACCCAGCTGGGTGGTGGCGGTGGGGGCGAACTCAACGTAATGCGCGCTCATCTTGTTGAAGCGCGGGCTGTAGGCCCCGCGGCCGGCCGGCACCGAACTAGGCTGGCCCAGGTTGTTGAGCCGCACCTGGGTGCTGTCGAAGTGGAACTTGAGGATAAGGCGAGGCCCTGCGGGCGCGGCCGGTGCCGGGGTCTCCTCCTCATCCTTGGTGCAGGAGGTGATGGCCAGCAGGGAGAGGGCGAGCAGGGAAAGGATCGAAAGGCGCATGGGAGGAGGTTGGGAGCTTCCCAAAGCTACAAGGACCGTGCCCCAAAAGAGCGATCCGCAGTCCCGCCAATGGTATGCATGCATAACTTTTCCGACTAACTTGGTGCCGAAGCAGGACCGTGCATGAGACCCGAAGAGACCATCGACTTCCCCATTCGCCGCGTGTGGAGCCGCATTTCGCGCATCTACAACACCGAGGCGGCCAAGTACGGCGGCAGCATGGCCGTGGGCCAGATCCTGCTGAACATCGAGCCCGAGGGCACGCCCAGCACCAAGCTCGGTCCAAAGATGGGCATGGAGGCCCGCAGCCTCGTGCGCACGCTGCAGACCATGGAGGACGAGGGCCTCATCAAGCGCATCGCCGACAAGGCCGACAAGCGCGTGGTGCGCATCCACCTCACCGCGAAAGGCAAGCAGCTACGCGACGTGAGCCGCGACACCGTGATCAAGTTCAACGAGGCGGTTCAGAGCCGCTTCACACCTGCACAGCTCAGCAACTTCCGGCAGGTGATGAGCGAGCTGGACCGGATACTGGAACAGGAACAACTTTTCTGAAATGCCATTCACCGCAAAGACGTCAAGCACGCCAAGGAATTCCACTTCGCGCTCTTCGCGTCTTGGCGGTGAGAATCAGATCGACCAATGAGCAAACCAACCTCCGCCAAGGCTTCGGCCGGCAAGCGCAACATCCGCAAGATCGCCGTGCTCGGCTCCGGCGTCATGGGCAGCCGCATCGCGTGCCACTTCGCCAACATCGGTGCCGAGGTGCTGCTGCTGGACATCGCTCCGAAAGAGGGCAATGACCGCAATAAGATCGTCAACGACGCCCTCGCCGCCGCGATCAAGAGCAGTCCCGCGCCGCTGTACGATGCCCGCTTCGCCAAGCGCATCAGCACCGGCAACTTCGACGATGACCTGCCCAAGATCACCGACTGCGACTGGATCATCGAGGTGGTGATCGAGCGGCTCGACATCAAGCAGCAGGTGCTGGCCAACGTGGAGAAACACCGCACGCCCGGGACCCTGATCACCACCAACACCAGCGGCATCCCCATCCACGCCATCGCGC
The DNA here is from genome assembly GCA_963169595.1 of Bacteroidota bacterium. Lineage (GTDB taxonomy): Bacteria > Bacteroidota > Bacteroidia > Flavobacteriales_F > PHOS-HE28 > PHOS-HE28. The sequence goes on from CAUJFM010000209.1 coordinate 5,401, forward strand.
AGGGCCGCAGCGACGACTTCCGCAAGCACTTCTGCGGCACGCACTTCTTCAACCCGCCGCGCTACCTGCCGCTGCTGGAGCTGATCCCCGGTCCGGACACCGACCCCGCGGTGCTCGACTTCCTGGAGGACTACGGCCAGCGCATCCTCGGCAAGGTCACCGTGCGCTGCCAGGACACGCCCGCCTTCATCGCCAACCGCATCGGCGTGTTCGGCATCATGGGCCTCTTCCACCTCGTGGAGGAAATGGGCCTCACCGTGGAGGAAGTGGATCGCCTGACCGGTCCCGTGCTGGGCCGCCCCAAGAGCGCCACCTTCCGCACCGCCGACGTGGTGGGCCTGGACACACTGGTGAAAGTGGCCCAGGGCGTGAAGGACAACTGCCCCAACGACGAGCAGAACGCGCTCTTCGCCATCCCCGACTACTTGCAGAAAATGGTGGAGCAGAACATGCTCGGCAGCAAGACGGGCAAGGGCTTCTTCTTCAAGGACCGCAGCTCGCCCAAGGGTGACATCCTGGCGCTGGACCTCAACACCCTGCAATACCGTCCGCAGGTGAAGCCCAAGTTCGCCACGCTGGACGCGGCCAAAAAGGAAGACGACCTGCGCAAGCGCACCGCCCTGCTCTACAACGGTACCGACAAGGCCGGCGAGTTCTACCGCAAGAGCTTCCACGGTCTCTTCGCCTACGTGAGCCACCGGATCCCCGAGATCACCGATGCGCTGTACAAGATCGACGACGCCATGCGCGCGGGCTTCGGCTGGGAGCTGGGTCCCTTCGAAGCATGGGATGCGATCGGCGTAAAGACCGCCCTCGACGCGATGAACGCAGCGGGCGTGAAGGTATCGCCGTGGATCAATGAGATGCTTGCGGCCGGTCACACCAGCTTCTACAAGACCGAAGGCGGCAAGCGCATGTACTACGATGCCGCGAGCAAAGGCTACACCGCCATCCCGCGTGCCGAGGGCATGATCGTGCTGAGCGACCTGCCCGAGAGCAATGTGGTGTGGAAGAACAGCGCCGCCACCGTGCGCCACCTGGGCGATGGCATCCTGTGTGTGAGCTGGAGCACCAAGATGAACACCATCGGCGCGGAGGTGATCCAGGGCCTCAACAAGGCCATCGACCTCGCCGAGCAGGGCTACAAAGGCCTTGTGGTCTACAACGACGGCGCCAACTTCAGCGCGGGCGCCAACGTGGGCATGATCTTCATGATGGCCGTGGAGCAGGAATACGACGACCTGGAAATGGCCGTGCGCACCTTCCAGAACACCATGATGCGCATGCGCTACAGCAGTATCCCCGTGGTGGCGGCCCCGCACCAACTGACACTTGGCGGCGGCACCGAGCTCTGCCTGCACGCCGACAAGGTGGTGGCGCACGCCGAGACCTACATGGGCCTGGTGGAGTTCGGCGTGGGCGTGATCCCCGGCGGCGGCGGCACCAAGGAGTTCGCCCTGCGCCTCGCCGACGAGCTGAAGGAGGGCGACATCCGCATCAACGCCATGCGCGAGCGCTTCCTCACCATCGGCCAGGCCAAGGTGGCCACCAGCGGTCACGAGGCCTTCTCGCTCGGCTACCTGCGCAAGGGCCAGGACGAGGTGATCGTGAGCCGCGCCCACCAACTGGCCTACGCCAAGGCCTGCGCGCTGGAGCTGTGGAACAAGGGCTACACCAAGCCCGCGCCCCGCAAGGACATCAAGGTGCTGGGGCAGGAAGGCCTCGGCATCGTGTACGTGGGCGCCAACAGCATGCTCAGCGGCAATTACATCAGCCAGCACGACGCGCTGATCAGCGAGAAGCTGGGTTATGTACTGTGCGGCGGCGACCTGAGCGAGGCGACGGAGGTCTCGGAACAGTACCTGCTGGACCTGGAGCGCAAGGCGTTCGTGGAGCTGTGCATGCAGCGGAAGACGTTGGAGCGGTTGCAGTCGATCATTACGAGTGGGAAAGTGTTGCGGAACTGATGAAGAAGCCAGACTTCCATTTCCTCTTGCTTGGAGCGAGCTATGCCGCGTTCAAGTTTGCCGAAGGCATGGTGTCTGACACGCTCACGACGGAGTTCCGGTACAACGTCCTCTTGAACATTTCCAACGACAGTCCGGAACTCAAGCAGTTCGACATCTACCCGGACGATGCGGGCAAACGGTACGACATGATCACTGCCAAGGAAGTTGTTGATCTACTGAACCGTAATGAGAAGGTTCCGGTCTGGATCGATATTTCGGTTGAGGCTGTGGTTGGAGATATCACTGTTCTCCGACTTCTATGTGCTGGGCGATTCTCCGGGAATCCTCTGGAGTATTACTACAATAAGCATGGATCGGGGCCTTTCGGCATCAAGAGCCCTAACCTACCTCCGGATCACAAGGATGGCAGACGCTTCAACCTTCGCGGCTTACGCAACGCATGAACGCGGTGAAGCATAGTGGTGGTTTGGGCGTGCCCCTCGCAAAGCCTCGGGTCGCGCTTTCCGCTGCAAGTCCTCGCTCGTTCCTCGCTGCGGGCTTTCCGCTGCAATCGCTCACGCAAACCTCTCTATGACCAACGCCGCACAGACATATCGATACACTCGCGAGTGCACCAAGTGCGGATGGAGCGAAGAGCGGGCGCTCGGGATACGAGATGCCGCCTTCGAACTTGTTCCTTCGAGTTGGGAGCCTTGTCCGAAGTGTGGGGCTCAATCTTGGTCCAGTAGCCTTGAACAACCAACACTCACCCCCGATCTTCTTATGGAGTGGGCTTCTGATGCGAGTCTTCACTTGATGAGTCAGGATGAGGAGTTGGTCCTAGCCAACGAGGAGTATCTCGAAACCATGCTCAACATCCTCGACAACGAACTGGGGCTTCCACACAAACGAGGGGTGATCATCGAAGCGATGTGCGTCATGGCCTATGACAACTTGAACACGATCAATAACACCCCAAGTCCCGAACAAGCAGGACGAGCCAACCGTGTGCTTCAAGAACTGACTAAGCGGAAATCACTGGTCTTGACTCACAAGAACTTGGTGATGGACTACGTCCAGAAAGAGGTATTTCCAAGACTTGACATTGCCACCTGATTAAGGATGATAGCTCCTCTCAATCACCCAAACTGGAACGCAATCCACGTAAACGCTCGGAGCGGCACCCCGCAGGCCGGCCAAACACCGGCTGCGACCCCTTCAGGGTCGAATGCCTCCTTGGTGGTACAAATGCTAGTTGCTGCGACCCCTTCAGGGTCGAATGCCTCCTTGGCGGAACGAATGCTAGTTGCTGCGACCCCTTCGGGGTCGAATGCGCGCGCAGCCGCACGCAGGCTGGGCCTGACCCCGGAGGGGTCACAGACTTTAGAAAAATGCCCCCATGCCGCCACGACCCTGAAGGGGTCGCAGCCGGAGTTCCGCGTGAGGGATAGAAGCGGAAAGCCCGCAGGTCCCGATTCCTATCGGGACCGAGGACTTGAAGCGGATAGCCCGACGGCGCTGCATTTAAGCGCCGGCACGCCCACCCTTCGACTCCGCTCAGGGCGGGCAAATCGACAAGCTCAGTGTAACGAGCACACACACCAAGCAATAGTCAGTCCGGCATAGGACATAAGACAGCACTCCAAATGAACGCATACATCATCGCCGGTTTCCGCTCCGCCGTGGGCAAAGCGCCACGCGGCAAATTCCGTTTCACCCGCCCGGACGACCTGGCGGCGCACGTGGTGAACCACCTGGTGAGCTCGGTGCCGAACCTGGACCGCGCGCTCATCGACGACGTGATCGTGGGCAACGCCACGCCCGAGGCCGAGCAGGGCCTGAACATCGGCCGCATGATCAGCCTGATGGGCCTGAACACCGACAAGGTGCCGGGCATGACGGTGAACCGCTACTGCAGCAGCGGCAGCGAGACCATCGCCATCGCGGCGGCCAAGATCCACAGCGGACAGGCCGACATGATCGTGGCGGGCGGCGTGGAGTGCATGAGCCCGATCCCCTTCGGCGGCTGGCGCATCGTGCCGAACGCCAAGGTGGGCAAGGCGCAGCCCACCTACTACTGGGGCATGGGCCTCACCGCCGAGGCCGTGGCGCGCGACTTCAAGGTGAGCCGCGCCGACCAGGACGCCTTCAGCCTGCGCAGCCACGAGAAGGCGTTGGCCGCCATCAGCGCCGGCAAGTTCAAGGACGAGATCGTGCCCTACACCGTGGAGCGCGTGTACCTGGATGCGAAGGAGAAGCGCCAGGTGGAGAAGTACGTGGTGGACACCGATGAAGGTCCGCGCGCGAGCACCCTGGAGGCGCTGGCGAAGCTGAAGCCGGTGTTCGACGCGAAGGGCAGCGTGACGGCGGGCATCTCCAGCCAGACAAGCGATGGCGCGGCTTTCGTGCTGGTGGTGAGCGAGCGCATGCTGAAGGAGCTCAATGTGAAACCGATCGCGCGCCTCCTCTCCTACCACGTGGCGGGCGTGGAGCCGCGCATCATGGGCATCGGTCCGGTGGCGGCGGTGCCGAAGGCGCTGGAGAAGGCCGGGCTGAAGCTGAGCGACATCGGGCTGTTCGAACTGAACGAGGCCTTTGCCTCGCAATCGCTGGCGGTGGTGCGCGAGCTGGGCATCGACCCGGAGCTGGTGAACGTGAACGGCGGCGCCATCGCGCTGGGGCATCCGCTGGGATGCACGGGCGCGAAACTGAGCGTGCAGCTGTTCAACGAGATGCGGCGACGAAAGCAGAAGTACGGCGTGGTGACGATGTGTGTGGGGACGGGGCAGGGGGCGGCGAGTGTGTTCGAGTTGTTGAATTGAGCCGCGGACCAGAAGGTCATGAAACCAATGGACGAGCGCACGGCATTGAAAGTCGCGGACGTCACGACCATCGTGAACATGGTCTTTGTGCTGGCTCTGTTCCTCACCTACTTCCAGACCAAGGCGGTCATTGAAAGTCCGCTGATCCCAGAATGGACCGTGGGGGTCGTGATGGGACCTTACATGTTGAAGGGATGTATTCTCACCATTGGGCTGATTGTGGGAATGCTCTTCAGAACATTCGGCCAAGTCCGTGCCCAGATCTGGTTGAACGGATTGCTCATCGTCTTCTCGCTCATCTTCAGCCACGCATACTCATTCGTCATGTCCTGACATGCCGAAAAAGTGTGATAGTGGTTTGGGCGTGCCCCCTCCCCCGGCGCAAGGCCGGGGCTCGGGGTACGGCTCTCCGCTGTACTCCTCGCTCGTTCCTCGCTGCGGGGTGCCGCTCCGATCCGTCACGCGAATTGCACGCGATGGTCACAAAACAGAGGTCTTAGCATAAACAGCCAAAGACATGAAAGCACCGATCCTACTCCCAGCCCTCGCGTTTTGCAATTTGGCATTGGGTCAGGAAAGTATCCTGCCAGCAAGCTCAGCTTATTCGTATCAAGGGCCATGTTGTGACGCTTCGGGAAACCCTTCCAACCCTGCCGATCCGGCATATCAGGTATACACAGTGCGGTCGTTCAAGAAGACCACCCCGGTGGAGTTAGTCATCAAGTCGATCACCATCGGAAAGGAGCGCCGGAGCGTTGATTTCAAGTTCAACGCCAGTATCGCTTCGGAGACGGATGTGTTACAGATTACCGACGGCTTAGGCGTGAAAATCGTTCTTGGACAAATTCAGGAGAACAAGAGAAACAAGTACATCTACAAGCTAATCATCTTCCGACGGGATCAGGCAAGTGATTGTTGGCGTCCCCTGAGCACTTTCCTCCAAATGATGGATGTGTATGCTCAAACCATCAGTCTCAACATGTACTCGATAGGAGCAGAAGGCACCGAAGACTTTGTCCGGATCGAAGAGGCGTGGATGAAGCTGAATTGAGGTATGAACCCAGCACTCTCCGCCAAGTCCTGCCTTGCCACCTTTTTCGCGGGCAGCTTGCTCTTCGCCGCCTGCCAGTCCCCAGCCCCACCACAGGCACAGGCCCCACGCGAGATCCACACCCCCACCTACGACCTGATCATCCCCATCGAGCCGAAAGCCCTGCTGATCCTCCTCCCCTGCTTCCCGTGCGATGCGGCGGATACGAGGTCGGAGTCGCCCATCGCGGACACGGCGGTGGCCAACGGCATTGCGGTGCTGATGATGAACTTCAACCAGCACATCCTGATGAGCGATGCGGAGAAGCGGGAGGTGCTCGATACGATCGCGGCGGCTGTGAAGGCGCAGGGGGTCGATGCCACGAACACCTTCATCGGCGGCTTCTCCTCCGGCGGCAACGTGAGCGTGCTGCTGGCGAAGGAGCTGGTGCGCGCGCCGCGACCGGGCATCGGTCTCAAGGGCGTCTTCGCCGTGGACAGTCCACTGGACCTGGTGCACCTGTATGACTGTTCGAAGCTCGACCTAGCGAAGACGACCTTCCCACAGTACAAGGACGAGGCGCGCATGGTGGTGGCACTGCTGGACAGCACGCTCGGTTCACCCACCGACAGCCTGCCCAACTACGAGCGCTCCGCCCCCCTGCTGAACACGGCCTCGAGCGTGGCCCCGCTGAAGGACCTACCCATCCGCTTCTACACGGAGCCGGACACCGCATGGTGGCGCGCCAACCGCGACGACAGCTACGAGGAGCTGAACTCCTTCGCCATGAAGCGCATACACGACACGCTGGTGGCGATGGGGAATGCGCGGGCGGAGTACATCACCACGGAAGGACGCGGCGTGCAGCACGGCAACCGGCACCCGCACGCGTGGTCGATCGTGGAGGAGCGGGAGCTGGTGCGGTGGATGGAGGGGTTGGTGGATTAGAGATCGGCATCGGTCATGCAGTGAACGGATAGCCCACCAGGCAACGATCTTTGACTTCAATTTGCTCTTATTCCTCCAACTGGTGACGATCCGTCACCAGTTGAACCCAGCCTGCGTCAGCCTTCCCGTCGATGACAGTTTGTCACCAACTGAAACAGGAACGAGGCCAACCGGTTACAGATCGTAACCGGTTGATACCACCCTCGGGCAACTGGTAACAGATCGTTACCAGTTCAGTTGGTTAAAGATCGAAACCAACTGCACTTTGGAGGTGCTGGCGATATCCGAGAATATCCGGTAATAGCCGCGAAATATCCGAAAACGGAAGTCCGCGTGAGGGGGCGGAGCGGCAGCCTGCCGAAGGTGAAGCGAAGGTGGTGCCCGAGCGAGGAGGCGACCGCAGGAAGCCACCGGAGCCGGTGCAACACCCGCTGAACCGAGGCAGCTACAGCGGAGCACCCGACCCCGCCTTCGCCCTCCCTGCGGTCGGGCTTCGGCGGGCAATGCCCGAACAGTCTGAAGGATCCGGCTCACCGGAACGGGCGGCGAAGGCGGGGGCACGCCCAAGGCAAGACTCAAGTCACAAGGTTCACGCCTTCGCTGGGGGCTACGGCGTGCGCGGCAAGTGTCAAGGGATCCAGGTCGCCCGGCACCATCCCCCAGTCGCCAATGACCTCCCGATACCTATCGGGACGCCATTCGCCCTCCCTACTTCTCGAACCACCCCGGTTGGAAATTTGTTATGCGTGCATAACTTTAACCCGAACCAGACGTACTACCCACAGAGGCATTTCGATCTTCTGATCGTCTGATCCTCTGATCATCTGATCGACACCATGAGCACCGATGTGAAGAAGGCCCTCCAGGGCGGCGAATTCCTGATCCGCACGAGCGAACCGCAGGACATCTTCATCCCCGAGGAGTTCAACGAGGAGCAGCGCATGATCGCGCAGAGCTCGCGCGAGTTCCTGGAGCAGCACGTGTGGCCCAATCTGGACCGCATCGATGCGCTGGAGGAAGGCTTGAT
>CAUJFM010000210.1 GCA_963169595.1 Bacteroidota bacterium
AAGTTCCTGCGCGGCCGCTTCGTGGTGGATGTTAGCGGGAAGCACGTGTTGGGGTGATGGGGGCAATTATGGAGACAACGAGTTGTTCAATGAAGGAATACCCCAAGCAGGCTATATTGCATTCCGCCCAAGGTCTTCCCCCCCTTGGGGACAATGTGACATCAGAAGCTGGTCTCAAGCCTATCTACACGAACTATCACCCAACAAGAGTTTGACCCATGGCTAAGCCGAGAATTTTTATTAGCTCAACATTCTATGACCTCAGACAGGTAAGGTCGGATTTGGATATTTTCATCGAAAATCTAGGATATGAACCAGTACGAAATGAGGAAGGAGATATTCCATACGGGAAAGATGACGCGCTTGAGGAGTATTGCTACAAGGAAATCAAAGCTGTTGACATACTTGTATCAATAATTGGAGGACGATTTGGGTCTGAATCGAAAAGAAGTAATTCATCTATTTCTCAAATTGAACTAAGAACTGCATTAAAAGAAAACAAGCAAGTATATATATTCATTGAAAAAAATGTTCTTTCAGAGTACGAAACATATCTTATCAATAAAGAAAATACATCAATGAAATATAGATATGTTGATGATGTAAGAATTTATCACTTCATCGAAGAAGTAAAGAACCTAAACGCCAATAACAACATTAAAGGCTTCGAAACAGCATCAGACATTTCAAGATATCTTAAGGAACAGTTTGCTGGTCTATTTCAAAGATTCCTCGAGGAACAAACACGAATTAAAGAAGTGAGCTTAATTAGAAACCTTGAAAAAACAGCCCAAACACTTAATAAACTCGTAAATTTCTTAAGCGATGAAAATAAGGGGCAGGCGGAAGAAATAAACAAAATACTGATGATAAATCACCCTTTAACAGAAACATTGAGAACAAAGCTAGACATACCATACAATTTCTATATCGAAGGATTCACAGATATGAAAAAGCTGCTTGAGGCCAGAGGTTTTAAGGAGAACGAGAACAATGCGATATTTGATGATGACTTACAGATTTCAAAATGGAGTAAAACAGCAAACAGGAAAAAGTACACCATAGAAATATCTAATAGTCTAATCGACGAAGACAAGAAACTGAAATTTATTAAGAGGACAGATTGGAAAGATGATTATGTCATCATGCACGAAAGCGAAGATTTACAGGATGATGATTTTCCATTCTAGACTATACCTGATAAATAATAGGAACTCTAGAGACCCTAAAATTAATAATCCTGTATGAAATATAATTCAATTTTTGAATTAATATGTCATTATAAATTCCTATAGCATGTGTAACCGAAAATCGTCACACCAATAAAAAATTATCAAAAAGCATAATATTGAATATTGAATATTGAATCGTCAATCTTATCAAAGACCGTAGACAACACTTCCTGGAATCAATCAACATCCACACCAATACGTACCTATCACGCGCCCTCGACCGCCCCTGAACCCCCATTGCGGCGTTCCATCGCACCTTTGGGTCCTGGGCCATGAGCACCGCCGTTCGCCTGCGCACCTTTTCTGAACGCCTGCTGGACCGCCGCACGGTGATCGGGCTGTACGCGCTGCTGGCCGTGGCCGTGTCGGTGCAGGCCATCCTGGTGGGTCCGCGCACCTTTGTGGAGAACGCCCCGGCCTACACGGACTACAACAACTACGTCATCTTCCAGCGCTCGGCCGTGCACCTGGTGGAGCACCAGCCGCTGTACGTGCCTTACCCCGCCGAGCACTGGGACCTGTTCAAGTACACGCCCACCTTCGCGCTGGCCTTCCTCCCCTTCAGCTGGTTGCCCGACGGGGTGGGCCTGCCGCTGTGGAACCTGCTGAACGCGCTGGCCCTGGCCTTCGCGGTGATGGCCCTGCCGCAGCTGGACCGCCGCCAGCAGGGCCTGGTGCTGCTGATCGGCCTGATGGAGCTGATCACCTCCCTGCAGAACAGCCAGAGCAACGGGCTCATCGCGGGGCTGGTGGTGGGCGCCTTCGCGGCCCTGGAGCGGCGGCGTCCCGGACTGGCGACCACGCTGATCGTGTGCGCGGGCTTCATCAAGCCCTTCGGCCTCGCGGCCGGGCTGTTGCTGGTGGCCTATCCGGGGTTCTGGCGCGGCGTGGGCTGGGGCGCGGTGTCCGCCGTGGTGCTGGCCCTGGCGCCCCTGGCGGTGGTATCGCCCGGTGAGCTGGTGCAGCTCTACCGCGACTGGCTGGGCCTGCTGGGCGCCGACCACAGCCTGCAGTACGGCTACTCGGTGATGGGCTGGCTGGCCACCTGGTTCCAGTGGCAGCCCTCCAAGACCGCTGTGCTCGGGGCCGGACTGTTGCTGCTGGTGCTCCCCTACCTGCGCCGATCGGCCTTCGCCGACCCGGTCTTCCGCCTGCAGCTGCAGGCCTTCCTGCTGATCTGGCTGGTGATCTTCAACCACATGGCCGAGTCGCCCACCTTCGTGATCGCCATGACGGGCGTGGCCCTCTGGTTCGTGCCCGCGACCAAGGACCGCTTCACCGTGGCGCTCTTCATTCTGGCCTTCCTCCTCACCAGCCTCAGCGCCACCGACCTCTTCCCCCGCAACGTGCGCGAGGCGTGGGTGAAGCCCTACGTGCTGAAAGCCGTGCCGTGCGTCTTGATCGCCGCCGTGCTGTGGGGGCGGTTGATGGTCGCGTCGGTCCGCACGCGGCAGGTGACCGCGCCAAACTGAACCTTGCCGCCCCACACGCGTTGATGGTGACCATGCCCCTTAGCCCCGCCCCGGACCTGTTGCACCACGAGGTGCATCGGCATCACCCCGATGCGGAGTGGCTGGTGCTGATCCATGGCGCAGGGGGCAGCACGGTGACCTGGAAGCGGCAGGTTCCCGTGCTGGGCCAGCACCACAACCTGCTGCTGGTGGACCTGCCGGGGCATGGGCAGATGGCGGGCCGCAGCAACACCGAGCCCCACTACACCTTCGACCACATCGCGCAACGCATCTGGGCCGTGGTGGACCATGTGGGCATCGGGCGGGCGCACCTGGTGGGCGTGTCGCTGGGCACGGTGATCGCCCTCACCATGCGCGAGCAGCGGCCGCAACGCGTGGCCTCCTTGGTGAACGGGGGCGCCATCCTGCGGCTCAGCAAGCGCCTGAAGGTGCTGGCCACCGCGAGCCTGGCCCTGGCGAAGGTGATCGGCTACCCGGCCTTCTACCGGCTCAGCGCCACCATCATGATGCCGCGCCGGAACCACGAGGCCTCGCGGCGGGTCTTCATCCGCGAATCGCGCGTGCTGAGCACCGCCGAGTTCCGCAAGTGGACGGCGATGTACCGCGGGCTGAACGCCACGCTGAAGCACCTCTTCGCGCAGGCCTCGGACATCCCGCACCTGCTGGTGATGGGCGCGCAGGACCACCTCTTCCTGGAGGAGGCACAGGCCTATGCCCGCCTGCACACCGATGTGCAGCTGGAGGTGATCCCCGGCTGCGGCCACGTGGTGACCATTGAGCGTGCCGATGCCTTCAACGCGAGCTGCCTGGCCTTCCTCGCCGGGTTGGCCAAGGCGGACAAGGCGGTGGCGTAGTGCAGTGGCGTGCAGCGCTGCCGCGCCGGAGCGCCCTACACGTTGCGCTCGATGAACCGCACGATCTCGCCGGCGATGTCCTTGCCGGTGGCGCCTTCGATGCCCTCCAGACCGGGGCTGGAGTTCACCTCGATCACCAGCGGTCCGCGGTCGCTCTGGAGCATGTCCACACCGGCCACATGCAGGCCCAAGGCCTTGGCGGCTTTGATGGCGGTGACCTCCTCCTCGTGGGTGAGCTCGATCAGTTCCGCCGTGCCGCCGCGGTGCAGGTTGCTGCGGAACTCACCCTCCTTGCCGGTGCGCTTCATGGCGCCCACCACGCGGCCATCCACCACGAAGGCGCGGATGTCGATGCCGCGGCTCTCCTTGATGAACTCCTGCACGATGACGCGCGCCTTGAGGCTGTTGAAGGCCTCGCACACGGCGATGGCGGCCTTCTTGGTATCGGCCAGCACCACGCCCAGGCCCTGGGTGCCCTCCAACAGCTTGATGATGCACGGTGCACCGCCCACGCTGTCCACGATGCTACCCACGTCCTTGCTGTAGTTGGTGAACACCGTCTTGGGGATGCCCACCCCGCTGCGGGTGAGGATCTGCATGCTGCGGAGCTTGTCCCGGCTGCGCACCAGCGCCTGGCTCTCCGTGGTGGTGAACACCTTCATCATCTCGAACTGGCGCACCACGGCGGTGCCGTAGAAGGTGACGCTGGCGCCGATGCGCGGGATGATGGCATCCACATCGGTGAGCGGCTGTCCCCCGTAGATCACCTGCGGGTTCTTCTTCTCGATGAGGATGTCGCACTTCACGTGGTTGACCACGCGGGCCGTATGGCCGCGCGATTCAATGGCCTCTACCAGCCGTTTGGTGGAGTAGAGCTTGCTGTCCCGCGAGAGGACGACGATGTTCATGGGAGGGTCGCCGGGGCCCGGCGAAGGCGCTTGGTTGGCCAAAGTAAGCGGCCGATCGCACCGCACCAAACACCGTTCCCCGGGCCGTCCCGACCGTCCGTCATACTTCTTCCGCAGTCCCCCCGGGGTCCGTCGGAAGGGATGTCCGACCAATGTCAAGCCCGCGTTAATTTCGTGCGCCGCGCTCCCGCGGAAACCCACCACATGACACGCATCCTGGATATCAGTTCCACCTTGGGTGAACGATTGACGGACGAACAGAAGGCCACCTTCGACCGGACCGGTGCCCTCCACTTCCGCAATTTCCTAAGCCCCACCGGCGTGGACACGCTGCTGCGGGCCATCCAGGAGGTGGAGGCGCGCTGGGTGCGCGACGAGGTGAAGGTGGTGAACGGCACCCCGATCAAGTACGGCCGCAACCTCGATGGCAGTCCGCTGGTGCAGCGGTTCGCCTTCGCCAACCAGCACCACCCCGTGCTGGAGGAGTTCCTGAAGGACCCACGGTTCAACGCCCTGCTGGAACTGGTAGGGGGCGATGCCCGGTTGGGCACCCACGAGAAGGACGGGCTGGTGGTGAACCACTACGTGAACACCAACGAGAGCAACTTCACCCAGATGGGCTGGCACACGGATGCCCTGCGCGACGTGTTCCTGGGCCGGAAGATCATGCCCATGCTCAATGTGGGCATCCACCTCGACGACCAGGACCCGCGCAACGGCGGGCTGCGCCTGATCCCCGGCACACACAAGCAGGGGCTGCGGCAGATGCTCTTCCGCAAGCGCTACTTCAAGGACACCACCCCCGACCCGGATGAGGTGGCGTTCGACATCCGCCGGGGCGACCTCACCATTCACGATGGCCGCTTGTGGCACCGCGTGGAGCGCTCGCGCCTCACGGGCGATGCCAGCCGGCGCCGGGTGATGTACATCCCGGTGGTCTGCGGACGGTACCAGCCCAAGACCGCCAACAGCAGGACGCCGTTCTACCACCGTTTCCAGCACTTGGTGAAGTAGGCCACGACCATGCAGCAGCTGCAACGTGGCTTTGCCGTGGTGACCGGCGCCAGTCAGGGCCTGGGGGAGTGCATGGCGCTGGAACTGGCCGCGCGGGGCTTCGGGATCATCGCTGTCGCGCGCAACCGCGATGGACTGGACCGCGTGGCCGAAGCGTGCGGCACGCTGAACGGTGGCCGCACCCGCGTGATCGTCGCCGACCTGGCCGATGAAGCGGCGACACACCAGGCCGCCGAGGCCGTGCTATCCCTCGGCCTGCCCCTTGAAGCCTTGGTGAACAACGCCGGTTACGCCGTGTGGGGCCGCTTCCCCGAACAAGCCCTGGATGCGCACCGCAGCATGCTGCAGGTGAACATGCTGGCCCCGGTGATCCTCACTCACCGGCTGCTTCCCGCGTTACGCCAACAACCCCGCAGCTACCTCCTCAACGTGGGCAGCATGGCGGGCTACGCGGCCGTGTCCACCCTGGCGGGCTATTCCGGCAGCAAGGCCTTCGTGCGGCTGTGGTCGCGCGGGCTGCGGCAGGACCTGCGCGGCACGGGCACCACGGTGACCTGCGTGTGCCCCGGCACGGTGTTGACCGGCTTCACTGCGCGGGCGGGCATGCAGGCCCTGGACCAGCTCGCGAAGAAGTTCGGGAGCACGCCGCAGGCCGTGGCCAGGTCGGCTGTGAAAGCGATGCTGGCCGGGCGTCCGGAAGTGGTGCCCGGGGTGTTGGACAGCCTCACCGCACGGCTCATGAAGCTGCTGCCCGAAGCGCTGACGGAACAGGTGGCCAGTTCGATCTACGTCAAGCACCTGCCCCGCTCGTAGGGCGGCGCAGGGACCCGCGCAGCGTGTAGGCGCTGCACCACCAGGCCAGTGCGGCAAAGAGCGGCGCGGCGAGCACATCCACCGTCCAGTGCACATGCTGCACCAGCACGGCCAGGCCCACCAGTGCGGCAGCGATGGCCACGAGCAGCCGGTCCCTCACAGTGGGCATGGCCAGCGCCAGCAGCACCAGCGTGGCCGTGTGGCCGGAGAAGAAGAGGTCCTTGCGGAAGGGCGTGGCACCGGGGTAGAAGAGCTGCGTCACCGGATCGGCGAGGTCCACGAGGCCCGGCGGCGGCTCCAGCGTCCAGGACCACATGGTGAGCATGCGCAGGACCAGCAGGGCCACGTAGGCCTGCAGGCCGCGGAGCAGGAGCTCGGGGCTGCGCACCAGCCGCAACAGGCCATACACGATGGTGGCGTAGAGCAGCACGAAGAGCGGCACCGAGAGGTCCACCGCGGGCAGGTGGTGCAACAGAGGTTCCGGAGGAAGCCCGCCGGGCCGCTGCTCGATCCAAGCGAAGAAGGTGGGCAGGGAGGCCACCACGGGCAGTGCGACCAGCAGGGTCAGGAGGTAGGCCTTGCGCATCGGGCGGTCCGCCGGGAAGGGCGGGGCAAGGTAGGCGGCCCGTAGCTTCGCCGCCATGTTCGCGACCTGGCGCACCTGGATGCACGAACGGCCACTGGCCGCGCTCACCCTCATTGCGCTGCTGCCGCGCCTGGTGGCGGCCTTCTTCAGTGGCGGCTACTTCGCCCACGACGACCACTTCCTGATCATTGAGGCGGCGGGCAGCTGGGTGGACGGCTACGACTACAACTACTGGCTGCCGTGGAACCAGGGCGAGAATCCACGTCCCAGCGGACACAGCTTCTTCTATGTGGGGCTGCACTACCTGCTCTTCAGCGGCCTGAAGGCGGTGGGCATCGCCGATCCGAAGGTCCTGATGGTGGTGGTGCGCCTGGTCCACGCGCTGTGGAGCCTGGTGGTGGTGCGGGTGGGCTACCGCATCGCCCTGCGCCTGTCCGACCGGGACATCGCCTGGCGCACCGGGCTCTTCCTGGCCATCTTCTACTTCATGCCCTTCCTGGCCGTGCGCAACCTGGTGGAGGTGGCCTGCATCCCCTTCCTGATGCTGGGAGCCTGGCAGCTGGTGCGCAACACCGACCGGCCGACCCTGCGCGATGTGGTGGTGGCCGGCATCTGGATCGGCATGGCGGTGAACGTGCGTTTCCAGACGCTCTTCTTCGCGGCCGGACCCGGACTGGCCCTGCTGTTCCAGCGCCGCTGGGCGCCGGCCTTCGCCTACGGGGCCGGCGTGGCCCTGCCCCTGGCCGTGGTGCAGGGAGGCATCGACAGCTTCCTGTGGGGACGCCCCTTCGCGGAGCTGACGGAATACGTGCTGTACAACATGGCGAACACCACCACCTACGGGGTGCTGCCGTGGTACAACTACCTGCTGCTGCTGGCCGGCATGCTCCTCCCGCCGTTGAGCCTGGCGGTGCTGTTCGGCTTCTTCCGCCGGCCTGCTCCCCTGCTGCTGTGGCTGCCGCTCTTCCTCTTCCTGGCCATCCACTCCTACTTCCCCAACAAGCAGGAGCGCTTCCTGCTGCCCATGGTACCACTGTTCTTCGTGGTGGGCTACACGGCATGGGAACGATGGCGGCTGGCCAGTGCCTGGTGGCAGCAGCGGCCCGGTCTGTGGCGCGGGTCCATGCGCTTCGTGCATGGGCTGAACGCCGTGGTGCTCGTGGTGCTGTGTTTCAGCTACAGCAAGCGCAGCCGGGTGGAGGCCCTGTACGCCCTGCGCGACCAGCCGCCCACACGGGGCATCCTGGTGGAGGACAGCGCCGAGGGCGAGGCACCGATGCCCCCCCTCTTCTACCTCGGCAAATGGGACATTGCGGTGATCCCCTGGACAGGCAGCCCGGGCACGCTGGCCGAGACGCTCGGCAAGTGGGAGGGCGCGGGGAAGCCCGATGTGGTGCTCTTCATCGGCGAGAAGGAATTGGAGGCGCGCATGGCCCGTGCCGAGGCGGAGCTGGGGCCTTTGCGCGTGGTGGGGCGGGCCGAGCCGGGCATCCTGGACCGCACCGTGCACTGGTTGAACCCGGTGAACCGCAACGAGACCATCGTGATCGCCCGCACGGAGTCCGCGTCCTGAGCCCACCTGCCGGCCGGGTCGCGGGACCGCAGTAGCTTCGCGGCCATGTCGGACCACAAGATGCACCCGGAGAGCCTGATGATGAGCCACGGCTACAAGCCAGCGCTCAGCGAAGGCGCCATCAAATGCCCGATCTTCCAGACCAGCACCTTCGTGTTCCAGAGCGCGGAGGATGGCAAGGCCTTCTTCGAGGTGGCCTACGGACTGCGCGAGAAGGGCGAGAAGGAGGAGCCGGGGCTCATCTACAGCCGCCTCAACAACCCCGACCTGCAGATCCTGGAGGAACGCCTCTGCCTGTGGGACGAGGCCGAGGAGTGCGCCGTGTTCGAGAGCGGCATGAGCGCCATCAGCACCTGCCTGCTGGAGTTCCTGTCGCCCGGTGATGTGCTGCTGTTCAGCAACCCGCTGTACGGTGGCACCGACCACTTCATCAAGCAGACGCTGACCCGCTTCGGCATCGAGGTGATGGGCTTCTACCCGTGGGAGCAGGACCAGCTGCCCGAACTGGTGAAGCGCAGCGGGAAGGCCGACCGCATCCGCATGATCTTCGTGGAGACCCCGGCCAACCCCACCAACACGCTGATCGGCATCAAGGCCTGCGCGGAGCTGGCGCGATCGCTGAGCACCGCGGACCGGAAGGTGCTGGTGGCCGTGGATAACACCTACATGGGCCCCTTGTGGCAGCACCCGCTGAAGCTGGGCGCCGACCTGGTGCTGTACAGCGCCACGAAGTACATCGGTGGCCACAGCGATGTGATCGCCGGTGCCTGCCTGGGCTCCAAGGCCCTCATCGGACGGGTGAAGGGCCTGCGCACCTTCCTGGGCTGCATGGCCGGCCCCTGGACGGGCTGGTTGCTGCTGCGCAGTCTCGAAACGTTGAAGGCCCGCATGGACATCCAGGCCCGCAATGCGGAACAGGTGGCGGCCTTCCTGGCCAATCACCCCAAGGTGGAACGGGTGTACTACCTCGGGCAGCTCAACGACCCGAAGCAACAGGCCATTTACGAGGAGCAGTGCCTGTCGGCGGGCGCCATGCTCTCCTTCACCGTGCATGGGGGCGAGGCCGAGGCCTTCCGCTTCCTGAACGCGCTGAAGCTGGTGAAGCTCGCCGTGAGCCTGGGCAGTACGGAATCGCTCGCCGAACATCCCGCCAGCATGACCCACGCTGGCGTGGACCCTGAGGAACGGGCCAAACTGGGCATTGCGGAGAACCTTGTGCGCCTCAGCGTGGGCGTGGAGCATCCCTCCGACCTCATCGCCGACCTGGGCCGCGCCCTCAACGCCATCTAAGCAACCGACCACACACCACGATCCATGATCGACCTCTCGTCCCTGGACCCTTCCGTCCTGTTCACCCTCCACGGCCTCATCGGGCTGCTCACGCTCACGGCGTTGGAGATCGTGCTCGGCATCGACAACATCATCTTCATCTCCATCATCAGCAACAGCCTTGAGGCTCCCGAGGAACGGAAGAAAGCCCGGCAGTTGGGTCTGGCCCTGGCCATGATCACCCGGGTGCTGCTGCTGCTCTCCCTGAGCTGGGTGATGAGCCTGGACAAGCCGTTCCTGGACGCCGGGATCCGGAACTTCAGCGGCCGCGACATCGTGCTGCTGGTGGGCGGTCTCTTCCTGATCTACAAGGCCACGGTGGAGATCCATGCCAAGGTGCAGGGCCACGATGAGTCCAAGGGGGCGAAGAAGAAACGCCTCACCCTGGCGAACGTGATCGTCCAGATCATCCTGATCGACCTCGTGTTCTCCCTGGACAGCGTGATCACCGCCGTAGGCATGAGCAACGAGATCCTGATCATGATCCTGGCCGTGCTTATCGCCGTGGGCATCATGATGGTGGCCGCCGAGAGCATCAGCACCTTCGTGGAGAAGCACGCCACGGTGAAGATGCTGGCCCTGGCCTTCCTGGTGATGATCGGTGTGGCCCTGCTGATGGAAGGCATGGGCGAGCACGTGAACAAGAACTACATCTACTTCGCGATGGGCTTCAGCGTGCTGGTGGAGATGCTCAACCTCCGCATGATGCGGAACCGGCTGGTGAAGGGCGGCGAAGAGAAGCCTTAAGGCAGGTAGTCCGAGCGGGTAGCCGTGGGCACCACCCCTCCGATGTTCTGGAGGATGATGTCGCGGTCATTGTTCGACCCGGTGTAGCTCACCACGCCATCCAGGTTCACATCCTCCGGGAAGTAGCCGCTGACCGTGGCCGTGGGGATGACCCCACCGATGCGGGTGAGGATGGCATCACGGTCGTTGCCGCCACCGGTGTAGCGCAGCACGCCATCGCGAACAACATCACCGGCCACCAGCACGCGTGTGGTTCCCACCTGATCGGTGGCCAGGCTGCCGCCCTTCAGGGCCACACTGCCGTTGCTCAGGTCCAGCACGGTAGTGGTGCCGGAAAGGGCCACCGTGCCGGCGGTCATCACCCCCAGGTGGTTACGGTGGCGCAGCGCCAGGTAGTACGGGCCGGCAGGTTGGTTGAAGACCACAGCGGAGGTACCGTCCGTACCCACCACATCCCCATCGGCCTGCAGCAACGCACTGCGTGTGGCGATCAATGCGGTGTCCGCGGCCCCGCGCAGCTCCACCACCACCCAATCCACCACCGCGTTGTTCCCCGTCACGCCCAGCACAGCACCCGTAGTGCTTTCGCCCCCACCCCCACCGGCATGCACGTAGCCCAGGGCCGTGTGGGGTTCTGACGTGGGCACCAGGCCATTGTTCCGCAGGGTGGTCGCCATCAGGCCTGTTGCCGCAATGAAAGGCCCCTCCAGGAAAGCCTTGATCCGGACCGGGAGGTTCGTGGGCACCGCGTTCGGATCGTAGCCGTTGAGCTGCTGCACCGTGTTCGAGGGATCGAGCCAGTCGCGCGCCCGCTGTTGCGCATTGGCCCCATCCCAATACCCGCTGAACTTGGCGCAATCCGTGGGGATCGACGTGGCGGTGGAGCACACTTGGGCGCCATCGTACATGTGCCCCACCACCCGGCCGTTCTGGTCGAAGAGCGGACCACCGCTGGAGACGGCCTGCACCAGACCAAGGTCCCAATTGCCCCGCCAACAGTTCACCCCGATGGCATCGGTGTAGCTGGTGCTGGGGTCGTTGTTGAACGAGATCTTCTTCACGTCGTACAGGGGGTGCTGGATCACCACCGAGCTCTGCGGCACCGCGCCACTGCGGTCCCAGCCGGCGTAGTACACGTTGTAGCTTGATGGTGGCACAGTGTTCAGCTCCATCAGGCACAGGTCCGTGAAGTAGTTGCCCGCCCGCCAGGTGGCCCCGGTCATGGTCTGGGAGGTGTTGCCCACGGTACCGGTGCAGGTGGGCGATTCGTAGTTGAAGTAGAAGACCCACTGGTTGGTGTTCGTGGGCACATAGCAGTGGTTGGCCATGTTGAAGAAGGGCCGGCCCGGGGTCTGCGTGTTGTTCACGAGCACCCCGGTGCAGCCGCCACCATCGGGGCGCAGGAACATGGCCACGGCCCGCTTCTCGTCCTGCCAGGCAGCCGCCTGGGGGCAATTGATGCCGATGTGGCACGGTGCGCTCTGGTAGCCCGGGTCGAAATCCCTGGCATCTTCATGATCGGCTTGGCGGGCGAACGGATCGAAATAGGCGTGGGTGATGGAGGCGATGTGCAGCTCACCCGCACG
This sequence comes from Bacteroidota bacterium, assembly GCA_963169595.1. GTDB lineage: Bacteria > Bacteroidota > Bacteroidia > Flavobacteriales_F > PHOS-HE28 > PHOS-HE28. The sequence goes on from CAUJFM010000210.1 coordinate 12,115, forward strand.
CACCAGGCCTGGCAGCACGTACTCCACCACCACCGAATCTCCGGGTAGCAGTTCCGTGGCCATCGTGCCATCCGGACCACGATTGGTCGCATTGAAGGCGCCGATGGAACGGGTGCCGGCCGCATCGTAGAGGAACACCTGCCCGCCAGCGGCCAGCTCCCAGCGATCGAACTGCACACTGATCATGGCCGCTCCTGGACTGTGCAACAGCACGCGGCCCAACCGACGACCGTCCGGCAGCTGTGACCAAAGGCCATCGCGCAGCACATCCACGGCCAGGTCGCGCTGGATGCCGTAGCGGAAGCCACCACCCTCGGCGGTCAGCTCCTGCGGGTCCGCCAACGCTGGCAGTGCGAACACGGGAACTGCGGCCCGCTCCTCCGCATCCAGCGTCCATCCAGCCGGTGTACCGCCCACGGATATCTGCGCCATGGCGGCGCTTGATGCGCCCCCAAGCAGCAGTCCAAGCACCCATCCATGCACACGCCTTCCATTCGGAGCGCGAGATCCCTTGTCCATGCGGTTCAGCGTGAAGTGATGACGAACTCGGTGCGACGGTTAAGTGCCCTGCCCTCCGCGGAATCATTGGAGGCCACCGGCTTGGTGGGGCCCAGGCCCTTGAAGGCCAGCCGACCTCCCGCGATCCCGTGATCCTGAAGGTACTCCATCACCGTAAAGGCCCGGTCGCTGCTCAATGCCATGTTGTCCTCCATGCGCCCCACATTGTCCGTATGTCCCTCCACCCTGATCTTCACCGTGGGGTTCTCCTTGAGGAAAACAATGAGCTCGTCCAGAATGTGCTCGCTGGCCTTCGTGATGGCCGTGGAATTGGACGCGAACTTGATGTCGTTGACCCGGTAGCTCTTGCCCACCTCGATCTTGCGCACGGTCATGTCCACGGCCGTCACACCGGCCTTCAGGCTGTCCTCCGCGCTGAAGCTGCGCGACTCGAAGACGTGGTCCTGCTTCTTCACGGTCATCACCACATCGGCGCCGGGACGCAGCTTCACCACCGTGGCGTAACGGCCGTCCGCATTGTCCACCTGGATGATCTCGGTCTGGCGCGTGTCCATGTACTTGATCTCCACGGTGGCATCCTTCACCACCTGCCCTTTATCGTCCTTCACCTGGCCCTTCACCAGCAGCACCTCCTCGGGACGCACGTTCTCAGGCAGCTTGAAGCCATAGATGTCCAGCCCACCCATGCCCTTGAAGCGCCCGCTGGCGAAGTAGGCCGTGCGGCCATCGGTGCTCACGATGAGGCCATGCTCGTCCTGGTCGGTGTTGATGGGATGGCCGATGTTCTTCGGCTTGGTCCAAGTGCCATCGTCCTTCAACTTGCTGAAGAAGATGTCGTAGCCACCGATGCTCCGGTGCCCACGGCCCGCGCTGTCCTGCTTGGCGGCGAAGTACAGCGTGCGGCTGTCGCTGTGCATGAAGGGTGCCTTCTCGTTCCCGTAGGTGTTGATGCCCTTCACCGGTATCGCTTTGGACCATTCGCCCTTCTCGTTGCGGGTGCTCTGGAAGATGTCGATGCCGTCCGTGTTGGCGCGGATGGTCGCGAAGTAGAGCGTACGTCCATCACCGCTGAGCGAAGGCTGGCTCTCCCAGCCATCGGGGGTGTTGATGTTCGGACCAAGGTCCTCCAGGCCGGTCCACTCCCACTCCTGCCCGCCGTAGTCCAGGTTGAAACGGCTGTCGTAGTGGGTGCGGAAGATGTCGCAGTTGCGATAGCCCCGGCTGTCGGGCGGTTCGCACACGGTGACGAACATCTCCTTGTTGTTCACGCTGATGGTGACCCCGCCGTAGTTGTCGCCGGTGTTGAAGGGTTCCGGCAGGATGCGGGCCGGATCGAAGTCGGTGGAGGCGTTCGGACGCCGGGCCTCCATGAGCTCCTCCACCTCACGGGAAATGATGTCGCCCTTGGCCCGCACCATCCGCTTGCGCGTGAAGAAGATCAGCTCGTTGTCCGGCGAGAACATGGGCAGGTACTCGTCATCCGGGGTGGAGACGTTGGCGAGCGCCTTCGGGTCCAACGGGGCCGTGTTGCTGTAGAAGTCCACGTAGAACTGGAGCTCGGGCATCACCTCCTCCACGTCCTGATACTTCTTGTCGTAGTCCTTGGACATGCGCGTGGCATCGTCGCTCGGGAACTTACGGAAGGCCTCGAACGCCTTGGCCGCACCCGCGAAGTCCCCATCGGCATAGCGCATGGTGCCCAGGGTGTAAGGCACGTCGCTGTGGTAGGTGGGGCAGGTGGCCTGCACCTTCTCCAAGTAGCGGATGGCGGCATCGTAGCCCTTGCCGCTCTCGCGGGCGATGCGGTACGCGGAGAGCCCGAGCCTGAAGTGGCATTCGATGCACTCCGGGTCGACCTCCAGGGTGCTCTTGAGCTTGGCATGCCGCTGCGCCGGGTCCTTGGCCTTGGACGCGTCCTCCAGCAGCTTCACGATCTTCTTGTCGGTAGGTGCGGCGCAGGGGTCCGCGTCATCCTGTGCGCTCAATGCACCGCCACCCAGCAGCACAACTGCCGCCACCAGCCAGGCGCGGCCCGGCCTCATCCTCTGCCACACGTGCATCCGTTGCCCACTCCTCATTTCACGGTCGTATCCGTCGCTTCCGCCTTCTGGATCAGGTCGTCACCCTTCTTCCGGGCCGTCTCCACGAGCCCATCGGCCCGCTTGTCGGCCTCAGCGATCGCTTGTTGCTCCTTCTTGTCGGCCTCCTTCTTCAGCTTGTCCGCTCCCACACGCGCGGCGGCCTTGGAGATCGGGTCCTTGGCATCGTTCACCAGTTTGTCGGCGGCGGCGTAGGCCTCCCCTTTCAGGCGGGCTGCCTCGCGACGCGTATCGGCCTTGAGCTGGTCCGCTTGCTTCTGGGCCTCGGCCACGAGCCTGGCGGCCTCCTCACGCGCCTTGGCGATCGCCTCCTCCTTGGCCTTGGAGATCTGCTCGTTCACCTCCTGCTTGATCTCCTCCTTGATCACATCGCCCACATTGGTGCTTCCACCGGCGAACATGGGCTTCACGATGGGCTTGTCCACCGTGCCGGTGATCTTGATGGTGGCATCGAGCTCTTCGGGCACCTTCATGTTGGCACCGAGGAAACGGTTGGCCTCACCCAGCAGGCTGCCGGCCGTGCGCGCCGCAGCCGCCCCGAACATGGCCGTGGGCACCTTCGCCTTCATCAGGTAGTCGATGGCCTGGTCGGCAAAGGCCGTGCTACCCCCCACGTTGGCCTTGATCCGGTCGATCTTCACATCGAAGGGGTCGGTGATCATCTTGCCGTCCTGGAAGCGGTACGTGAAGTTCACGTCCTGCAGCGTGGTGTTCTCGATCTCCTTGATCTTGAGCGCCTTCGCAACATCCACCAAGGGTTGGAAGCCCTCCACCCGCACGTTCTTCGTGCGCAGGGTGCCGCGGCCGGTCATGGTGTTCAGGTCGGGGTTCATGTGCTGGTCCAGGTGGGCCTGCATGCTCAGGTCGGTGCTGAAGGTGCCCTTGCAGGTCTTCGCGATGGGGGCCATCTTCTGGATGGTCTCGATGTAGGTCACGGCCTTCTCGATATCCATGTCGCGCACATCGTAGCGCAGGTCGAAGCGCGGCCTGGCAGCGTCCTTGGTGTCGTAGTCACCCTCCATGGCCACGCTGCCATTGAAGAGGTTGAAGAACACATCGTTGAAGTCCACCCGGCGCTCATGCACGTGCAGGCCGCCACGGACATTGGTGAGCGCGAGGTTGTCGTAGATCACCTCCTTCACGGTCATGCCCATGCGGAAGTTGATGTTGGCGGGCACTTCGATCACGCTCATGGGCGTGGTGTCCGCCGGTGTGGCCGGGGCGGTCTCCGTGGACGCACCCATCAGCTCGTTGAGGTCGAACTTGTCCGCGGCAAGGTCGAAGCTGCCGGTGAGCGTGCTGTCCTTCAACCACCATTGCAGGTAGTTGTCCATGCGGCCCTTGGCCTGCACGTTGCTGCTGCCCACGGTCCCGTTGAAGGCCACCAGCTCCAGGAACTTGGGGGTGAAGTCGAAGTGGAGGTTGGAGATGCCCACGGCCGGCATGGAATCGGCCGCGTAGTGCATGTCCTGCAGGATCAGCTCCCCATCCGCTGTGAACTGCTCGTAGCGCTGGGCCTCCACATCGCTCATGCGGCCCTTCATGCGCACATCGGCGTTCAGGCGCCCCTTCAGTTCCTCCTTCATGGGCACCACCTGCTTCACGCTGGCCAGGTCGAGCTTGGCCTTCAGTTCGGCGTCCACGTTGGGGTCGCTGATGGGCGTGGTCAGGTGCATGCGGGCCTCCACGGGCTTGCCGGCCATCTTCATGGCGAAGCGCTTCAGATCCACCACCATGCCGTCCATGTCGCTGCCACCCGGACTGTTCACCTTCAGGTCCACGAAGATGTCCTCCACGGCAGCGGGCAGGTCAGGGTACTTGAAGCGCCCGTTGTCCACATCCACCACCACCCCGAAGCCGGGCATGGAGGTGTCGTTGTAACGGCCCTTGACATGGCCGCTGAAGCCGGCCTTCCCGCTCATGCTCACCCCGTCCAGGTTGCCGGCGAACTCGGCGGGCACCAACGACAGCAGCGTGGCGAAGTCGGTCTTCTTCGCGCTCCAGGTCAGGTCCATGTCGATGTCCTCCGCAGGCATGGCCAGCCAGCCATCAAAGCCCAGCACGAGCTGGTTGATGGTGGCCTCGTTCTCCTTGAAGGTGAACTTCATGTTCGGCAGGTCCATATCGAGGTCGGCGGTGATGTCGGCCTTCACGTTCTTGAGGTAACGGATGCCGTCGAACACCACGGTGGCCGAGTCGGCGTGCGTCACGGTGCTCAGGGTGAAGAGGTCCTGCGTGAAGTCGCCGCTGCCGGTGTGGTCCAGGCCGCGCAGGTCCATGTAGTAGGTCAATGAGGCATCGTCATAGATCAGCAGGCCATCCTCAATGGAATACTCCCGCAGGCCGATGTTGAACGCGCTGGCGGTATCCGCCGGTTCGGTCACCGCAGTGGTATCGGCCTTGGCGATGTCCCAGTTGGCCGTGCCGTCCTCCAGCACCTTGACGTGGATGCGTGGCTTGATGAGCCCGATGCGCTTGATGTCGATCTTGTCGCCGAACACGCTCTTGATGTCCACCGTGGCGGTGAGCGATCCGATCTGCGCCAGTTCAATGCCCTCGAAGGGGGCCACGTTGGCCACCTTCACATCGGCCACCGTCACGGTGAGGTCCGGGAAGCTCCGCAGGATGGTGATGTCCCACTCGCCCCAGTCCACCATGGCGTTGATGTTCTTGTTGACCTCGGCCTTCACGGCCGCCTCGATCTTGTCCTTGAACACGATGGGCAGGATGATCGCCGCTGCCAGCAGCAGCACGATGAGCACACCGAGGGTGATGAGGATGCGTTTGGTCCACTTAGCCATGGTCTGGTTCTGCTTGGGCACGTCGTAGGTCCA
>CAUJFM010000211.1 GCA_963169595.1 Bacteroidota bacterium
CCGCACCACTGGGCCTTGTACCATGCCCGGCTCAGCTTCAGCCTCAACGTGAAGCTGCTATCGCCGCTGGAGGTGTGCCAGGCCGCCGTGGATGCCCACCTGGCCGATCCGCAGCGCATCGCTCTGGCGCAGGTGGAGGGCTTCGTTCGGCAGATCATCGGCTGGCGCGAGTACATGCGCGGGGTCTACTGGGCGCAGATGCCCCGCTTTGCCGAGCGCAACTTCTTCGGGCACGACCGCGCGCTGCCCCAGTGGTTCTGGACCGGACGCACCCGCATGGCCTGCCTGCGCGACGCCATCACTGGCAGCCTCACCAACGCGTACGCGCACCACATCCAACGCCTGATGGTCACCGGCAACTTCGCGCTGCTCGCCGGTGTGCACCCCGATGAGGTGGACCGCTGGTACCTCGGCATCTACATCGATGCCATCGAGTGGGTGGAGATCACCAACACACGCGGCATGAGCCAGTTCGCCGACGGTGGCATCGTGGGCACCAAGCCCTATGTGAGCAGCGGGGCCTACCTCCACAAGATGGGCCACTACTGCGGCACCTGCCATTACAACGTGAACGACCGCACCGGCCCGCGTGCCTGTCCCTTCAACGCGCTGTACTGGCACTTCCTGGCGCGCAACCGCGAACGCTTCCTCAGCGAGGAGGCGCGGCCCGGCATGATGGTGCGCCTGGGGATGCCCTACCGCACGTGGGACCGGATGCCCGCCGCCACGCGCCAGGCCCTGCTCGACAAGGGCGATGACCTGTTGATGCACATCGAGGAGCTATGAGCCGCGCCATCCTCTGGTTCCGTAACGACCTGCGTCTGGCGGACCATCCCGCGCTCACCGCCGCATGCGCCGCGCATGAGGAGGTGCTGCCCGTGCTCATCATCGACCCCCGGCAGCACGAGGCCTCCCCCTTCGGCTTCGACCGTTCAGGACCGTTCCGCCGCCGCTTCCTGAAGGAGAGCATCGCCGACCTGGATGCCCAGCTGCGCGCGAAGGGCAGCGCGCTGCATGTGCGCGTGGGCGAACCCGCCGCCGAACTGGCCCACCTCAGCGAGGTCTGGGGAACCCGGGTGGTGCACGCCCAACAGTTGTACGCGTGGGAGGAGCAGGAACAGGAGCGTGCCGTGGCGGCCGCGCTCGACCTGCGCCTGCATGCGCCCAACACCCTGTTACTGCCCGGAGACCTGCCTTTCACGGTGGAAAAGCTGCCACACGTGTTCACCGCCTTCCGGCACAAGGTGGAGAAGGGGAGCCCGGTGCGTCCGCTGCTGCCCGAACCCGACCGGCTGCGATCGCCGGCAGCGTGGAAAGGTCGCGCGCTGGAGGACAGTGCACTGCCCGTGCAGGCCAGCGCCGATGACCCGCGCGCTGTGATGCACTTCACCGGTGGACGCACGGCCGGACTGGAGCGGCTGACGCACTACCTCGGTCCGGAAAGGCACCTCTCCCACTACAAGGAGACCCGCAACGCGCTGCTGGGCGCGGACAACAGCAGCAAGCTCAGCCCCTGGCTCGCGACCGGTGCCCTCAGCGCGCGCGAAGTGTGGCACGCGGTGAAGCACTACGAGGCCGAGCACGGTGCCAACGAGAGCACGTACTGGCTGGTGTTCGAGCTGCTCTGGCGCGACTTCTTCCAGTTCACCGCGGCGAAGCACGGACGCGACCTCTTCCTGCGTGGTGGCATCGCGCGGAAGCCTCCCACCGGCAACGCCGATCTCCGTCGTTTCTCCGCTTGGTGCGAGGGCCGCACCGGTCAGCCCTTCATCGACGCGAACATGCGCGAGCTGGCCGCCACCGGATGGATGAGCAACCGCGGCCGGCAGAACGCGGCCAGCTACCTGGTGCACGACCTGGGCCTCGACTGGCGCATGGGTGCGTGGTGGTTCGAGCACCTCCTGATTGACCACGACCCGTGCAGCAACTGGGGCAACTGGCAGTACGTGGCCGGTGTGGGCAACGACCCGCGGGAAGGGCGCCGCTTCGACCCCGAACGGCAGGCGGGGATGTACGATGCGGACGGCAGCTACGTCCGGCTTTGGTCGTGAACCGGTGCCAGCAGGCGCTCCACGGGAGCGCGCGTGAGCACACCAAGTAACAGTCCACCAGTGAGCAGGGAGCCGAAGGCCATGATGATGGTGATGCTGTACGGTAGCGTTGCCTTCCATGCATTGCTCGCCCAAAGCAGGCCCATGGTGTACCCATAGGCCACCAGCCAGGCCACGACATGGCGCAGCACCCAGTGGCCCCTTGCACCGGCGACCACCCCCACGGACCTTGCCTGCAGCGCGGCGGCCAGGACAGCGCCCAGCACCGTGGCGATCGGAAGCACTTGTTCAGGCTTCAGCGCGGAGATGTACATCAGCCCATCGGCCAGCACATAGGGCACCCCGAAACCAACCACCATCGCGCGCACCCATGTACCCTTGGGCACACGATGACCAAGGGTCCGGCCCGGCATGACCCCCACGCCGAGCGACATGCCCAGGCCCACCACCAACTGACCGGTCCAGCCCAGGTCGAAGCTCTCCAAGAGCACGGCGAGGCCGACCACCAGCAGCACACCGAGCACCCACCCGATGCCGGTGAACAGCACCCAACGGGAACGATGCAGTGGGTCCACGGGGTGGTGCATGTCAACGAATGTAGCCGAGCTGCCCGATCGGTCACCTGACCGAACACACTGCCCCCTGTGCTACGACATGAACCGCCCGGCCCAGCCCCTGGAACCTTGAAGTGCCACAGCAGTACGTTTGGGAACGATAGGACCTCCTACCCGATGATCAAGCGCATCCTGCTTCAACGTGCTGTGCAGGCCATGGGCCTGTGTGTCCTCCTGCTCACCCAGGTCGTGCACGGCCAGCAACCCCAGTTGATCTGGGACGAGACCTACTACACCGGCAACAGCACCAATACGGGCAAGCGGGTGGTGCTCGGCGATGCCGATGACGTGTATGTGCTCGGTGAGGACGGTGTATACAATGCCTACCTGGCGCGTTACCGCAGTTACGATGGCGCCCCGCAATGGCAGGTGCAATGGGACAGCGTGACCAATGCTGTGGACCTGGTGCGGGGTGCGAATGGGACGCTCTTTGCGACCTGGGTGCACTACAACGCACCGTTCAACTCGCCGCTTGACATCGGTGTGGGCGCCTGGGACAGCGATGGTACGCCGCTGTGGACCTTCTATTGGAACGACTCGCTGAGCCGGGACGACATCGTGAAGGATATCCACCTGGATCCCAATGGCAACGTGCTGCTCTGCGCCACCACCGAGGAGCTGTCCGGAAACCCGAGCGTGTTCAACAACGTCAGCGTGCTGAAGCTGGACCCCAACGGCAACCTGTTGTGGCGCCGCACTTGGAACGGCACACTGAACAACGACGACGAGCCCAACGCCATCACCTGCGATGCGGCGGGCAACATCTACGTGACCGGTTACACCACCAATGCGGGACTCGCCGGACAGGACCTGTTGCTGCTGAAGTACAGCCCCACCGGGGTGCTGCAATGGGTGGAGAGCATCAACCGCAACCCAGGCTTCGGTTCGCACGTGGATGTCGGCCAGCGCCTACTGGTGCACAGCAACGGACAGATCGTGGTGGCCGCGCTCACCGAGAGCCAGGGCGCCGTGAACCTTTCGGACATCAGCCTGTATGCCTTCAACAGCAATGGCGACATCCAGTGGCCCTTCCATTACAACATCCAGACCGAAGAGGAAGTATTGGACCTGGAGGAGGGGCTCAATGGGGACCTCTTCGCGCTGGGCCGCTTCAGCGCCATCGCCGGTGATGGCGAGGTCGTGGTGCGTGTGAGCTCGAACGGCGGGCTGGTATGGGCCAGCACCTATGCGACCGCGGGCCTGGACAGCCGCTTTCCCAAAGCACTGGCCGTATCGCCCGATGGCAACGTGATCACCACCGGCCATGTGGGCGACCAATTGCTGCGCGACGCCTATGCGCGTTGCTACGATGCGGAGGGGACCGCTCTGTGGACGTACCGCTACACGGCTACGAACAGCTTCAATGAAGAGGAGGGCCGCGATGTGGTCGTGGGTCCGAATCGCGCCATCTATGTCACCGGCATGAACGATCAGCAGGCCACCTCGCAGATACGGGGCGTCACGTTCTGCCTGTGCCCCGTGGATGAAGGCATATGCCTGCTGGCCCCCCTGGTGCGTCCGGCATTCCAAGCGACCGCCATGGCCGGCCTGGACATCGATCAGGATGGCTGGCGCGACCTGGTGTTCGATGTGCCCTTTCAGACCTCGCTGGGTGTCTATCTGAACGGCCCCGACGGCTTCACGCTTTCGTTCCCGGTGGTGCTGCCTGGCACCCCAACCCTGTTGGCGACCGGCGATCTGGACCAGGATGGCGATGAGGACATTGTAGCAGGCACCTTCGGTGGTGCCGACCTGCAGGTGGTGGTGAACAACAACGGGACACTGGCCTACAGCGGCACCGTGCCCATCGGCGACGGTGTGCTGGACCTGGTGGTGGCCGACCTGGACGGGCAGAACGGTCCGGACGTGGTGGCCGTGAAGAACACCCCACCCTACCTGTACGTGCTGCTGAATAATGGCGATGGCAGCCTCACCACCACAACGCCCACCGGCGTGCCCAACCCCTACCGCGTGGCGGTGGGCGATGTGAGCGGCGATGGCGTACCCGACCTGCTGATCGGCCGCGTGGTGAACGACAACATCCACCTGATGCTGGGCAACGGCGACGGAACCTTCGGGGCACCCGTGGGGTATGAGAGCGGGTTGACGGGAGCGGCCTTGGTCGGCATCGGCGACTTCGACTTCGATGGCCACAACGACCTGGTGACCTGCAACGGCATGGACAGTTGGGCCGTACGTCCGGGCTTGGGCGATGGCAACTTCGGACCTGCCATCACGGGCATCGCTGGCGCGGTCCACCGCTTCCTCATCGCGCCTTTCGCCGAGGACAGCACCTTGCGCTTGATCACAGGCAACTCCGCCGCCACACGCCAGGTGCGCTTCAGTCCATGCAGCAACACTTACAATGCGACCGACCTCTGGACCACCCCCGTTGGTAACCACCTCGTGGAAGTGGCCGACTGGAGCAACGACGGCAGCCCCGATCTCCTCAGCTTCTACACCCAAGGCGATATCCGCATCTGGCGCAATTGCGATACGCTGGGTGTGGTCACTGCGGTGAAGCCGTCAACGCGCATGCCAGCGACCAACACGCTCACGCTCTTCCCGATACCGGCGCAAGACCAGGTCACGTTGATACGCCCAGCGGACGCTGTGGGCACCGCACGGGTCACTATCACGACACTGCGGGGCGAGATGGTCCAGCACTTCACCTCCACCAGCACGCACCACACCCTTCCCCTGCACGAACTGGCAGCCGGCGTGTACCAGGTGCACTACCGCACAGCGGGCGGCACATGGATGGGACGGTTGGTGATCGGAACGCCCTAAGCTGCGTTCGTCAGCAGCCTTGAACAGGGTGGGGCCTAATAGGTAACCGTCACCCCGAGGCCCCATCCCATGTCGCTGTCGTAGTGAGTGCGAAGCGCCCAGGTCTTGTCGAAGACGTAGCGCAGGCCCGCCATGTACTCGTAGTCGCTGTTGCCCATCAGGTCAAGACGCAGTCTCGGCGTGAGCGGGATGTCCTCGCGCATCAGCTGGGCGCGGAGCTGTCCGTCGGTGTCGATGCGCGCATCGAACACCAGGAGCATGGGCAGGGTGTATTGGAGCCCGGCATGCAGCACGCTCCGGCTGTTCTTGGTGTTGCGCTGCCCGAAGATGTTCTCCTCCGCATCATCGCCGTGGCCTTCGCGCGTGCGCCAGTCGATACCGATGTTCGGGAACCACCACTGCATCTTGCCGAGGAATCGGCCGAAGCGCATCTCCACCTCCTGGCCGTGCATGGGGGTATAGCCGAGGCGCCATTCCGCCTGCAGGTTCCAGCGCTTGTTCATGAGCATGGCCTCCCCATCGTTGCCGTTGGTGGCGAAGTCGTTCTGGGCCATGAAGTGCCAGGCCT
>CAUJFM010000212.1 GCA_963169595.1 Bacteroidota bacterium
CGTCTCCGCGAAGCCTACCGCGCCGAGGTGAAGGCCAACCTGCCCGCCGCCGAAGCCAACGACAAGGACTACATCTTCATCACCTTCATCATGGACCACATGCCGATCGGGATCATCGGGCTGCTGCTGGCCATGATCTTCAGCGCGGGCATGAGCAGCACCAGCGCGGAGCTGAGCGCGCTGGCCACGACAAGCGTGGTGGACGTGGTGAAGAAGGAACGCACGGACGGTGAGCAGGTGCGCGCGACCAAGTGGGCCACGGTGCTCTTCGGGCTGCTGGCGCTGGCCTTCGCGGCGCTGTTCTCGCTCTTCGAGAACCTCATCCAGGCGGTGAACATCATCGGCTCATTGTTCTACGGCACCATCCTGGGGATCTTCCTGGTGGCCTTCTTCCTGAAGCGCGTGGGCGGCACGGCGGTCTTCGTCGCGGCACTGGTGGCACAGGCCATCATCCTGTACATCCACTTCTCGGACATCCAGATCGCCTTCCTGTGGTATAACCTGATCGCGCCGGCGATCGTGGTGGTGCTGGCGATGGTGTTACAGGCCCTTCTCCCCGCCACGGCCACCCGGAGCTTCGACCAATGACCCACTGGCTTCGACGGAACCAACCGTACGTCACGGACATCCAAGAATGGTCGGCAGCCCGGTGGACACTTGGAAGCGGATGCCATGTAGCATTGGCACGGTCCGAACGTTACATTTGTGTTCTGACCAACGTAACCTCAACAATCCCAACCCTGATGAAGAAGACCTTACTCTTCGGACTTTTTGCAGGAGCAGCCAGCATGAGCATGGCCCAGAAGAACGTGGGCACCGCCCGCATGCTGGAGCCCATGCGTACCGATGGCAGCCGCGCCATTGACACGGTGTACATGAGCAGCCTCGACACCGGCAACCCCGTCCTGTACGGGGTGGAGAACGACGGTGGCTACATGTTCGGCACCAACACCTACGGTGACAAGGCCAAAGTGCAGCAGTTCCTGCTGGACGGCGAGGCCGGCGCCACGGAGATCCTGTTCTGGTTCGGCGCAAAATCCGACGTGTCCGGCAGTCCTGCTTCGGTGGTGAACGCCAACCTGTATGCACTGGACGGCGCTGGCACCACCCTTTCCGGTGAGACCAACTATGCTCCCGGCACCGTGCTCGCCACCGTGCCCCTGACGCTGGCCGAGATCGACACCACCAGCACGCTGACCTTCACCGTGGCTCAGTTCCCCAACACGGTGTATGTGGGCACGGAGTTCGCTGCCGGTTTTGATTTCTCCGCCCTGGCCGCTGGCGACAGCGTGGCCTTGGTGAGCACCACCAACGGCGAAGTGCAGTTCGGTGAGTTCACCTGGGAGAAGTGGAGCGATGACACCTGGTACACCCTCCCCGCCGCTGGCTGGGGAAGTGGCACCTTCGACGCCGACCTGTACATCTTCGTGGTGATCGACGACGAGTTCGTCGGCGTGGGCGAGAACGGCTCGCTGAACAACAGCCGCATGAGCTTCCTCAATGGCAACATCAGCAACGGCAACGTGCTGGTGAGCTACGATGTGGTGGAAGCCGGTCGCATGAACCTGATGGTCCACAACAGCCGTGGCCAGGTGGTGACCGAACAGGCTTTCGGCACCCAGGGCGTGGGCAACTACACCTACACCCTGAGCACCGAGGGATGGGCTCCCGGCAACTACTACGTGACGATCAAGAACAATGGTCGTCCGCTGACCAAGAAGCTGGTGGTGCGCTAAGCCGCAACCCCGATCGCCTGAAAGGGCCGTTCCGCAAGGAGCGGCCCTTTTGCATGGGCCCCTACCTTTCGGCATGGCGAATTGGGACCTGAAGGGCAAACGGGCGGTGGTGACGGGTGGCACCCGGGGCATCGGAGCGACCACTGCGGATGAACTGCGTGCGCTGGGCGCGGAAGTGCTGGCGGTGGCCCGCAAGCCGGTGGATGCGCACGCCGTGGTGACGGCGGACATCACCCGGGCCGAGGACCGGGAGCGCATCGTCCAGGCCGTGAAGGACCGCTGGGGCGCCCTGGACATCCTGGTGAACAATGCGGGCATGAACATCCGCAAGCCTTGGACCGAACTGGCTCCATATGAACAGGCGACCGTGGTGGACACCGACCTGCTGGGCCCCGCGAACCTGCTGAGGCAACTCCACCCCCTGCTGGCCCAGGGAAAGGCCCCCGCGGTGGTGAACGTGGCCAGCGTGGCCGCCTTTGTGGACGTGGGCAGCGGTGCCGCCTATGCCATGGCCAAGGCCGGTCTGGTGCAGCTCACCCGCAGCCTCGCAGTGGAATGGGCCGGTGCCGGCATCCGGGTGAACGCCGTGGCCCCCTGGTACATCCGCACCCCACTCACCGAACCGGTACTATCACAACCGGACCGGCTGGAACGGATACTGGCCCGCACACCCATGAAGCGGGTGGGCACCCCGGAAGAGATCGCCGCCGCCATCGCCTTCCTGTGCATGGACAAGGCCTCCTTCATCACCGGGCATTGCCTGGTGGCCGATGGCGGGCTGCTCAGCCTCGGGTTGTAACCTGTGGTCCATATTTGGACGCTCGGCAAGCCT
>CAUJFM010000213.1 GCA_963169595.1 Bacteroidota bacterium
CGCGGCTCACCGGGCCGGATATCGGGGCTTTCCTGCACCACTACCTGGACGAGCCGGGTGCGCTGCCGCTGGCTGAATGGGCCCAGCGCACCGGCTTGCTCTTCGATGTAGGCACCGGTCAACTAAGTCCGGACCCCAAGGCCACCAACCGGCAAAAGCAACTGAGGAAGTGGTGGCTGGGCCGGTAATGGAGGCAACCTGCGGCACCTGCCTTCCGCTATCTTCGCAGCCCCAACACCTGCCCAGGTGGCGGAATCGGTAGACGCGTCGGTCTCAAACACCGATGATGCGAGTCGTGTGGGTTCGAGTCCCACCCTGGGCACCCAGATGACCGGCGGCCGCCTCGTGCGGCCGTCGGTGTCCTTACCGCCGATGTCGATCACCAGGGACACCATCGTCCACGCGGACCCCGCCAAGCAGGACCGCTACGACCGGGCCTACATGAAGATGGCCCTGGAATGGGCCAAGCTGAGCCATTGCACCCGCAAGAAGGTGGGTGCCCTCATCGTTAAGGAGGGAATGATCATCAGCGACGGGTACAACGGCACGCCCACCGGCTTCCCCAACGATTGCGAGGACGCCAGCGGGCTCACGCTCTGGTACGTGCTGCATGCCGAGGCCAACGCCATCATGAAGGTGGCCCGCAGCACGAACAATGCGGGCGGGGCCACGTTGTACCTCACGCACTCCCCCTGCAAGGAATGCAGCAAGCTCATCCTGCAGGCCGGCATCAAGCGGCTGGTGTTCCTCGATCCCTACAAGGACCCCTCAGGCCTGGACCTGCTGCGCAACGGCGGGGTGTTGGTACACCAATTGGAGAAGCTCTGATCCCATGTCCGGCCAACCACGTCCCCTCTCCCCCTTCTATCCGTTGGTCGTGGCCCTCGCCTTGGTGGCCGGCCTCTTCATCGGGCGCGACATGGGCGGTGAGCAAAGCCCCCTGGTCATGTTCGGTGTGCGGCAGCCCTCGGCCGCCGACAAGATCGGCCAGGTGCTGGACCTGATCGACCGGCAGTACGTGGACAGCGTGGAGAAGAACGTGCTCGTGGACGAGGTGCTGCAGGACATCCTCCAGCGGCTGGACCCGCACAGCTATTACATCACGGCCGAGGAGCTGCGTGCCGCCCAGGAGCCCTTGGAGGGCAGCTTCGATGGCATCGGCGTGGAATTCGCCATCCAACGCGATACGGTGGTGGTGATCACCACGGTGGAAGGCGGCCCCAGCGCAGCGCTCGGGATCCGCGCTGGCGACCGGTTGCTGAGCGCGGACGGCAAGGCCATGGCCGGCGTGGGCATCACCAACGACGACGTGATGCGTACCCTGCGCGGCCCCAAGGGAAGCCAGGTGGTGGTGAGCATCCAGCGGGGCAAGAAGGCCCCCTTCGATGTCACCATCAAGCGCGGCAAGGTGCCCATCAACAGCGTGGCCGTCTCCCTGCTGGGCGATGACGGCACCGGCTACATCAAGCTGGTGCGCTTCGCCAAGAACACCCACGAGGAGTTCCTCGCCGCCGCTGATGAACTGCGCGCCAAGGGCATGAAGCGCCTGGTGCTCGACCTCCGTGGCAACGGCGGTGGCTACCTCACCTCGGCCATCGACCTGGCCGATGAGTTCCTGCCCAACGGCCGCACCATCGTCTACACCCAGGGCCGCAACACCCCGCGGCAGGACATCACTGCCACCCGCAAGGGCCGGTACGAGGACATGCCCCTTGCCGTGCTGATCGATGAAGGCTCCGCCAGCGCCAGCGAGATCATCGCCGGTGCCATCCAGGACCACGACCGCGGCACCATCATCGGGCGGCGCTCCTTCGGGAAGGGCCTGGTGCAGGAACATGTGGACCTGCCGGACCATAGCGCGGTGCGCCTCACCACGGCCCGCTACTACACCCCCAGCGGGCGCTCCATCCAACGGCCCTACGGGCAGGGGATCGACTATGAGGAGGACATCGAGGCGCGCTACATCCATGGCGAACTGCTCTCGGCGGACAGCATCCGGATGGATTCCAGCCAGGTGTTCACCACCACCGGTGGGCGCAAGGTGTATGGCGGCGGCGGCATCATGCCGGACATCTTCGTGCCCACGGACACCACCGAGAGCTCGCACTACCTCACCGAGCTGTTCTTCAGCGGCGTGCTTAACCAGTTCGCCTTCGATGTGGCCGACCGCGAACGCGAGAAGTTGAACGGCTATGGGTCTGCCGAAGCTTTTGCGGCGCGCTACCAGGTGACGGACGCCCTGCTGCGTCAGCTGGGCGAGCTTGCGCGCAAGGAAGGCATTGAGGAGCGTCCCGGCGACCTCGCGCGCTCACGCCGCCAGCTCACCACCCGCATCAAGGCCGGCATCGCGCGCAACGTATGGGGCAATGTCGGGTTCTACGGCATCATGCTGGGCACGGACAGTGTTTACCTGAAGGCCGTGGAGCAGTTCGGGCCTGATGCCTAGCCCAGATCGAAGGGAAAAGACAAAGGGGGCCTTGCGGCCCCCTTTGTCTTTCTGATCAGCTATCGCTTAGTGAGCGGGAGCAGCCTCGGTGGCAGCTTCCACAGCAGCAGCGGCGGTGTCAACAGCAGCTTCAACAGCGGTGCCAGCTTCGGTGGCAGCCTGCTCCACAGTGTTGGCAGCCTCGGTGGCGGCCTCCGTGGTGGTCTCGGCAGCGTTCTCCATGGTCTCTTCGGTGCTGCTGCTGCAGGCAACGAACAGGGCCGCCATCGTGGCGAGCAGGGCGAACTTCTTGGTCATTTTGCGGGTTGTTGGTTGGTGAAAGTGGGTGCAAAGGTAAGCACGTTCAGCTAACTTCCAAATACCCAGCCCATTGGGTGACGAGTATCTTTGCACCCTCGACCTGTTCAACCCGTAAATCCACGGAACCATGTCCTTCCAACTCCCCGCACTTCCCTATGCGCACAACGCGCTGGAACCCCATATCGACACGCGCACCATGGAGATCCACCATGGCAAGCACCACCAGGCCTACGTGACCAACCTGAACAAGGCGATCGAGGGTACGCCGCTGGACGGCAAGTCCATCGAGGAGATCCTCTCCGGGCTGGACATGAACAACATGGCGGTCCGCAACAATGGCGGCGGCCACTACAACCACACCCTGTTCTGGACCGTGATGGCCCCGAACGGCGGCGGAAAGCCCGAAGGTGAACTCGCGGCGGCCATTGATCGCGACTTCGGCTCCTTCGATGCCTTCAAGGAGAAGTTCAGCGCCGCCGGCGCCACCCGCTTCGGCAGTGGCTGGGCCTGGCTCTGCGTACACAAGGGTGGGAAGCTCGAGGTCTGCAGCACCCCCAACCAGGACAATCCGCTGATGCCGAACGTGGGCTGCGGCGGCACCCCCGTCCTGGGCATGGACGTATGGGAGCATGCCTACTACCTGCACTATCAGAACCGCCGTCCGGACTACATCGCGGCCTTCTGGAACGTGGTGAACTGGCCGGAAGTGGCCCGTCGCTACGCAGCCGCCAAGTGATCCC
This sequence comes from Bacteroidota bacterium, assembly GCA_963169595.1. Lineage (GTDB taxonomy): Bacteria > Bacteroidota > Bacteroidia > Flavobacteriales_F > PHOS-HE28 > PHOS-HE28. The sequence continues at coordinate 3,487 of CAUJFM010000213.1, forward strand.
GATAACGACTGGAGTGAACGGGCGTTCGGTCAGTGGACCGGGCGCCCGTTCTACCTTTCCGGCCATGCTGGCGATCGGGCTGCGGTGTACACTGGTGCTGTGCCTGGTGTTGGGTGCATGCCCCAGGTCGCAGGCCGGGGGACCCTTCATTGGGCCATCGCACCCCACGTGGGCCGTTGCGGACACGGTGAAGGTCGGGCAGGAGAACACGCGCGTGGTCGGCAGTGCCCTGTCCGTGCTGTTGGGCCCCTTCGCGGCTCATCGCATCTACCTGGGTACCACGCCCAAGGTGGCCATCATCTATGGGATCACCTTCGGCGGTTTTGGCGTGCTGCCGCTGATCGACCTCGGCCACCTGTTGTTCACCAAGGACCTCACCCCCTATCGCAACAACGACCGGGTGTTCATGTGGACGGCCCCGAAGGCCGCATCTACTCCACCGTGACGCTCTTGGCCAGGTTGCGTGGCTGGTCCACGTTGCGCCCCAGCATCACCGCGATGTGGTAGCTGATCAGCTGCAGGGGGATCACACTGAGCAGCGGCACCAACTGGTCGGGCGTCTCGGGGATCTCGATCACATGGTCGGCCAGGTCGCGCACCACGGTGTCGCCCTCGGTGACAATGGCGATGATCTTCCCCTTGCGGGCCTTCACCTCCTGGATGTTGCTCACCACCTTCTCGTAGCTGGCACCCTTGGTGGCCACCACGAACACGGGCATGGCCTCATCGATCAGGGCGATCGGGCCATGCTTCATCTCCGCGGCCGGATAGCCTTCCGCATGGATGTAGCTGATCTCCTTCAGCTTCAGCGCGCCCTCCAGGGCCACGGGGAAGCTGTAGCCACGGCCCAGGTACAGGGCGTTGGTGGCATCCTTGTAGATGTCGGCGATGTACTTGATCTGCGCCTCGGCACCGAGCACCTTCTGCACCTTGTCCGGGATCGCATCGAGCTCGTTAATGAGGCGGTGGAAGTTGCTCGCCGAGATGGTGCCCTTGCGGCGCCCGATCATCAGGGCCATGAGGGTGAGCACGGTGACCTGTGCGGTGAAGGCCTTGGTGCTGGCCACGCCGATCTCCGGCCCGGCGTGCGTGTATGAACCGGCATGGGTCACGCGCGCGATGCTGCTCCCCACCACGTTGCAGATGCCGATGATGGTGGCCCCGCGGCTTTTGGCCAGTTCAATGGCGGCCAGGGTGTCGGCGGTCTCCCCGCTCTGGCTGATGGCGATCACGATGTCCTCCTCGCCCACGATCGGGTTGCGGTAACGGAACTCACTGGCGTACTCCACCTCCACCGGGATGCGGGCCAGGTCCTCGAAGAGGTATTCGCCCACCAGGCCGGCGTGCCAGCTGGTGCCGCAACCCACGATGAGGATGCGCTTTGCGTTCTGGAACTTCTGCTCGTAGTCGCGGATGCCGCCCAGCACCACTTCGCTGTTCACCAGGTCCATGCGGCCACGAAGGCTGTCGCGGATGCTGCGCGGCTGCTCGTGGATCTCCTTCAGCATGAAGTGGTCGTAGCCGCCTTTCTCCAAGGCCTCCAGGTGCATCTCCAGCTCCTGGATGAAAGGAGCCTTGTCCTGGTTCTTGATGTTGCGGATCTTCAGTCCCTTGGCGCGGTCGATGACGGCGATCTCGCCATCCTCCAGGTAGACCACGTTCTTGGTGTGCTCCACGATGGGCGTGGCATCGCTGGCCAGGAAATGTTCACCCTGTTCCCCGATGCCGATCACCAGGGGCGAGCTTTTGCGGGCGGCCACCATCACATCGGGCTCCTTGCGGTCGATCACCACGATGGCATAGGCGCCCACCACACTGTCCAAGGCCAGCCTCACGGCCTCGGCCAGGTCCACGCGCTCGGTGCGCTGGATGTCCTCGATCAGGTGCACCAGTACCTCCGTATCCGTATCGCTCTTGAAGGTGTGGCCGCGGTGCTTGAGCTCCTCCTTCAGGGGGGCGTAGTTCTCGATGATCCCGTTGTGGATCAGCGCGAGGTCGCCCGAGTTGCCCTGATGCGGGTGGGCGTTGACATCATTGGGGGGGCCGTGCGTAGCCCAGCGGGTATGGCCGATGCCCACAGTGCCGGTCACCGGGCTGCCGGCCACATGCGCCTCGAGGTCGCTGACCTTGCCCTTGCACTTGAAGATGCGGAGCGTCTCCCCATCCAACAGGGCCACACCAGCGCTGTCATAGCCGCGGTACTCCAGGCGCCGCAGCCCGTTGATCAAGATCGGATAGGCCTGGCGATGGCCGAGGTACGCAACGATGCCACACATCGGATGATCAGAATGTGGTAAATGTAAGCCGCAGCCGCATGGGGGCCGAGGCATCGGCCGGACCGGCAAGTACCGCCCGATTGGCGCTCACCCCGCTGCTTCCGGGCACCAGCATCAGGCGGCCCTCTTCCAGCGTGCCGTTCAACACCTGCTGCACATAGCGCGTGATGTTGAACCGGTAGACCCGATCGGACGCATTGAAGGTGCCATCAATGGCCCCGATGCCTCCCAACTGGTCGGGAAGGAAGGCGTCATCGCCATCCTCGTCCTTGCGGAAGATGAACAACTGGGAGGGCGGCGCCAGCAGTGGGTTGTACGAACCCTTGACCGGCACCACGAGCTCGGCCTTGGCCAGCACGCGGCCTTCACCGGCCAGGGCCTCGATGCCCGGCATGCGGACCACCGTGCGCATGCCGCCCAGTGCCTGCACATACGTGGTGGCCGCGTTGGTGTTCGTATCAGCGAGCGCGGCGTTCAGTCCGCCGGAAAGCGCCTGGTCAAGATCGCGTTCCACCACGGTGTAGCGCACGCAGTTCTGATTGATGAGCAGGTCAAGGCTCCGCTGCTCATCGGGGGCGGTCACCACATCGCGGTAATACAAGGTGGCCTTGGAGGCCGAGTTCAGCAGGTTCAGGTAGAGCAGTCCCGACTCGAAGGGCAGCTGGGTGCCGTTGTCCACCGTGATGTACAGCCCCTTGAAGAACTGCAGGAAGTATTCGCTGCTCTCAAAGGACTGCGTGCCGAAGGCATCCAGCAGGCGTCGGGCCAGTGTGTTGGAGAGCGGGATGCGGAGCTGGGGCAGCAGGGTGTCACCACCGATCACCGGACCGGCCAGGGGTTGCGGCGTGATGCGTCCGCCGCGCACGGCCACGAGGTCCTCCCCCTGGATGGTCGGCACATCATCCGTGTAATAGAGGGAATCCACGGACAGGTCCTGGGCCAGTTCATGCACGCGGAAGACCTGGGCGTTGAGGTTGCCGTAGGCGTAGTTGGCCCCGTCGAAGGCCAGGGAGAGCACCAGACTGTCGGGCTCCAGGTTGGCACCGGTCTGTCCCGAGCCGATGTTGTTCGCGCTCAACCGCAATTGGGTGACCACACCGGCACGCAGCAGGCCGAACTCCGTATCGAGGTAGGAGCCCAGCAGGTTGCGGGACAGGGCGCTGGTGCGCACCACGGTATCGGTCACCGTGTAGGCGTGGAGCTGCACCGTATCGATGACCAGGCCCAGCGGGTCGCCGGGCAGCAGGTCGAGCCCCAGGTCCTCCTCGGGCTTGCGGCACGATGAAAGGGAAACGAACAACAGCGCCCCTGCGATCAGGGGCAGCTGCATCATCCGGAATGGAGAGGTTGCCAAGGCCGTTCAGACGAGGGCTTCCTCCAGGACACCGTGGAAGAAGTCGGCATGGGCTTTCACCCGCTCCGCTTCATCCGCATAGGCCAGCACCGGCTTCTCGCTGGCCTTGATCGCGTTCTCCAGCGAACGGCTCAGCTTGGGGCTGCCCTTCACCACGCCATCGCTCATGCTCATGGCGAACTTGTACAGCTCATCGGTGGTGGGCTTGGCGAGGCCTTTCAGCAGGTCCTTGGAATAGCCTTCGGCGAGCAGCTTCTTCTGCAACTCCTTGTCGAGCGGCTCGTTCTTGTCGTCGTACACCGTGAGCACCAGCTTGGTGTTCTCAAAGTGCGGATCGTCGTTGAACTGGTGGCGCACCAGCAGGGGCACGAAGGCGGACATCCAACCGTGCAGGTGGATGATGTCCGGCGCCCAGCCGAGCTTGCGCACGGTCTCCAGCACCCCGCGGGCGAAGAAGAGGGCACGCTCATCGTTGTCCACGTGGAAGACCCCGTCCGCATCGTGCGTGGACGACTTGCGCTTGAAGTACTCCTCGTTGTCGATGAAGTAGACCTGCATGCGCGCGTTGGGCACGCTGGCCACCTTGATCAGCAGCGCATGGTCGGTATCATTGATGATGAGGTTCATGCCGCTCAGGCGGATGACCTCATGCAACTGATGACGCCGCTCGTTGATGCAGCCGAACTTCGGCATGAACACCCGCACCTCGTTTCCGCACTCCATGATGCCCTGCGGCATCTGGCGCGCGACCTTCGCCATCTCCTCGGGGCCGTCCATGAAGGGCTGAATGGACTGGGAGATGGTGAGGACCTTCGCGTTCTTCAGGCTCATTCTGTTGGTTGGGGGGAAAATCGGGTACAAAAATATAGACTTTTCGCCGGAACTTCAACACGAGGGGCTAGCTTCGCCGCCTTCACCCCCTTGCAAAACCCGCGCCGATCGTGGAATCCATCGCATTGCCGGCCCATATGGCAGACCGGTCCGCGCAGGCCCGCCGGGAGGGTTCGACCGTTGGCTTCATCCCCACCATGGGGGCGCTGCACGAGGGGCACCTGGAACTGGTGCGCCGGGCCAGGGGCGAACACGGACTGGTGGTGTGCAGTGTGTTCGTGAACCCGCTGCAGTTCAACAACCCCGACGATCTGGCCAATTATCCGCGCCAGCTGGAGCGGGACAGCGAACTGCTGGTGCAGGCCGGCTGCGACGTGTTGTTCGCACCCGTCAAGGAAGAGCTCTTCGCCGGGTTCACCCCCCAACACTATGACCTCGGCGGGCTGGATGCCCGTTGGGAAGGGCCTTCCAGGCCGGGCCATTTCCAAGGCGTGGTGAACGTGGTGGAGCGGCTCTTCTTCCATGTGCGGCCCGATGCGGCCTATTTCGGCGAGAAGGACCGCCAGCAGCTGGCCATCATCCGCCACGTGGCCAAGGCCCTGCGCTGGCCCGAGCAGATCGTACCCTGCCCCACCGTGCGCGAGGCCGACGGGCTGGCCATGAGCTCCCGCAACCAGCGGCTTTCCCCCAGCGAACGCCGTTCGGCCACCGTGTTGCACCGCGCGCTGCGCAAAGCGGCAGAACTGGCCTTTCAGCAGCCAGTGAAAGCCGTGGTGGAGGCCGCCACCGCTGTATTCAAGGAGGAGCCTGGCGTGGTACTGGACCATTTCGGGATCGCCGGAGCGGACGACCTCAAGCCCCTGACGGACTGGCCGGCGCAGGGCGATGCCGTGGCCTTGGTCGCCGCGCAGGTGGGACCCGTGCGCCTCATCGACAACCTGACGCTCCACCGCCCGGAGGACCGGGACCGTTAGGACCCGTACCTTCGCGCCCCCGGAACGGCAACCCAGCCGATCGGCCGACAGGATGACCATTGAAGTGCTCCGCGCCAAGCTCCATCGAGTGAGCATCACCGAAGCGGACCTGAACTACATCGGCAGCATCACCATCGACGAGGA
>CAUJFM010000214.1 GCA_963169595.1 Bacteroidota bacterium
TCCTTGGCCTTGTCGAAGAGCCAGGGGATGATGGTGTTGCGGCCGATGTAGTGGGTGATGTCCTCCTGGGTGTAGTAGGCGCCCATCTTCGCACGCTCGTTGATGTACTGCTCGAAGATGTAGCCGATCACATCGGGGTTGATCTCGTCGCCGGGGGCATCGGGGCGTATGTCCAGGGTCCACTGCCAGCCGTCGAAGAAGTCGAAGAGCTTCTCGAAGGCCTCGTCGGTGATGTTGATGGTGCCCGGCTTTTCCAGGTGGTGTACATCGAAGAGGCCACCGTTGAGGTATGGCACCCGGCCGATCTCCTTTTCCAGCTTGGCGTGGTCCAGCTTGCCCAGCCCCTCGTGGAAGAGGCGCAGGAGGAAGCTGCGGTAGAAGCCTTGGTAGAATTTGTCCTTGCCCTTGCGCGCGCGGCTTTCGGTGAGCTTGGTGCGCAGGTAGCCGTGGTCCTTGTCCAAAAAACCCTTCTTCTGGATGAAGTAGATGAACATGAGGCGGTTCAGCATCAGGCTGGCGTACCACTCGCGGTCGGCGGTGGCATCGAGCCCCTTGATGAAGGTGACGAAGGCCTTGTGTTGCTGCCCGAACTGGGTGTAGAACTTCTTGACGACCCTCTTCGTGTTCGCCTCGAACTGGCGGCGCGCGCGATCGGTGACGTCGATCACGGTGATCGAGTCCTCCTCGTCCAGCGCAACGAAGAGGCCCGTGAGCTTTTCGTAGAGCAGTTCGGGTTTCTGTCCCTTGTGCCAGGGCACCTCGTGGTAGCCGATGGGCTGCTGCGGGCGGCGCACGGCGAGTTGCCACACCTGGCCGCCGTTGCCATCGATGTACACGATCAAGTGCTCCGCGTGGAACTTGGTGAACTGTTTCTCGATCTTCTGGCGGCGGGCCTTGTCGGTGGGTTCGGCGGTCTTCACCACGGCCACGAAGAAGTCCTTCTTCTCGGCCACCAGTTCGGCCTGCACGATGTCGCGCTCGGCCACCTTCAGCGGGCGCTTGCCGCTGCTGCGGTTCCAGCCCAGTTTTACGAAGATGCCCTGGATGTCGCCGGCTTCGAGGCGTTGCTTCAGATCTTGTTTGGTAATGCTCATTCTCTCGGCGGTTCAATGCTATCGGACGGATTGGTCTTATCCGACATATCCGTCCGATCCGTCTGACTCGGCTGATACTTCTTTGTGCCCTTGCACTCCGGGTAGCCACTGCACCCCCAGAACTGGCTGCCAGCATTGCCGCCCTGACGGGCTGTTCGTAAGCGCATGGGCTTGTTGCACTTGGGGCAGTCGGGCGTTTCTTCCTTGGGCACCACCGGGCTGCCTTGTTGCTTGTCGCGCTCTGCCAAGCGAGCCTTGGTGAGTTGCTCTCGGTAGCCCCCCTCTTTGATAATGTCCTGTTCCAAGCGCGTGACCAGCCGATCCAACAAGTAGTTGGCCTGGTGAATCAGGCAGATCAGGCAATTGGCTCGCAGGGCAGGGTCTGGATGGTCCAACCAACGGGCGTAGTCCGCGTACGTGAGTTCGCGGTTGTCGGGCACTTTGGCCACGCCGCGAACGGCCATGGCCTCCGGGTCGTCCTTGTGCCATTGTTTGTGCTTGTGCTGGCGCAGGTAGTCCTCAAAGTCCATCAGCAGTTCATCCTGGCTGGCACGGGCCACATTCACCAGCTTCACTTCACTTTCGGCACTTGTGGCGCTGGCTCGGCTGCCTTCGCCGATGTTCTGGCGGCCGCTGCGTGCGGCACCGATCAACTGGTCGCTCAGTTTATGGCTGCGGATGAACTTCTCACAGAAGGCCTTGGTGCCGTCGTAGATCACCGTAGTGGTTTGAAATGCCCGCAGTTTGCGGTATCCACCACTGGGTCGTAATCGGTCGTGGCTGTTGCCCTCAGAACCCGTCTCGCTCATCTGCCTGCTTTCAATCCGATGGAACAAATGATATGCGGCTGTTGGGCCAGTTCAGTGGTGCCGTCCTCGGGCTTGTTCACCAGGTGGCCGTCCTCGTGCAGGGCCAGCACCAGTTCGGCGAGTTCTGCATCGGTGATGCCTTCGCGCAGGCGGCGGTTCAGCAGGTCCTTGGCGCGTTCGCGCAACGGGAAGCGGTAGATCTCCTCGGCGGTTTCCTTCAAGGCGCGGTTCTCGAACAAGGTGCTGCGATCTTTCTCGAAAAGCACTTTCAAGCGGTTGTAGGTCTGGTAGCGGGCGCCGTTCTTCTTGCCCAGCTGCCCGCCACCGGTGCTGCTCTCGTTCTCGTGGATGTGGCGCACGGCGGTCTTCACCAGTTCGTGGTGACCGGTCACACGCTCGGCAGTGGGTTCCTCCGGGCCGCATTGCAGCGCTTTCAGGATGCGGAACTGGCTTTGTGTCACCACCTCGCCGCTGCCGTTCACCCAGGTGAGCAGGTCGTTGTCCTGTGCGGTCTTCACGAACACGGCCACGCCCGGTGGCGCCTTGGTTTCCTGTACGGGAAGGTGGCGCGTGCTGTACACCACGTCGGGCATGTTCTCGATGCGTTTGCGCAGCTCGGCATCGCTGGCAGTGGCCTCGTTCCAGATCTGGTAGGCCCAGCTGCCAAGGTCCACTTCATCGTCGCCCTCTTCATCGTACATGCCGCTCTTCTCCGCGTAGAGGTCGTGCAGGTTCACGGGGTCGCCATCGAAGAACACTTCATCGGTGCCCACCACTTCGGCGTTCTCGGTGATGCGCTGCCGCAACCTGCCACGCAGGTTGATGATGGTCTCGATGCCTTCCTCGGGCAGGAAGCTGTAGCAATACACCTTGTCGCTCGTTTGCCCGATGCGGTCCACGCGGCCCGCGCGCTGGATCAGTCGGATGAGCGCCCACGGCAGGTCGTAGTTGATGATGATGTGGCCGTCCTGCAGGTTCTGGCCCTCGCTGAGCACGTCGGTGGTGATGAGCACGCGCGTTTCGTGACTGGTGCCCGCGATCTCGGGTTGTTTGTTGCTGCGCGGACTGAAGCGATGCGCGGCGTGGGTGGGGTCGTTCCGGTTGCCGGTCACCACATCCAGACGGCTCACCTTCCGCACGTCCAGTTGCTCGTGCAGGTACATGGCCGTGTCCGCGAATTGCGTGAACACGAGGACCTTCTTGTCCGGATTCTCCTTGGTGCAGAAGCGGTGCAGCGCGTTCAGTTGCTTGTCCTTGGCGGGGTCCCAGTCCTTGCCCATGGTCCAGATGTGGTGCAATTGCCCGGCATCGTCCAGCAGATGCTTCTTTAGTTGATCGCTGAAAAGACCGGCCCTCAACCACTTGAAACGTTTGCGGTTCTTGGGGATGTCGAGTGCTTTGTACAGCAGCGCGGCGTTCTCCGTGTAACGCTTGCCGTGCTCATCCACGCTCATCTCGGCGAGTTTCTCCATGTCCTCGTCGCCGAGGATCTCGTCGATCCCCTCGCCGTCCTGGATGCCGATGGGCAGGTCCAGGTCATTCTCCAGCGCGTACACGAAGAGGTGGTTGCGCAGGATGTGGCGTTGGAGCGAGAGCAGGAAGGACCAGCCACTGCTTTCGAGCCGCTTGAACAAGCTGGTGCGCGCGAAGCCCACCATGCGCTTACCGGCGCGGCTCAGGTCGTCGATGATGCGCAACTCCTTTTGGCTGGCCTGG
>CAUJFM010000215.1 GCA_963169595.1 Bacteroidota bacterium
TCGAAGCTCACGCTCACGGGGGGCACCAGCCGGTCGTTCACCTTGTAGGCATCGGCCAGCCGGTCCGTGGGGTCGATGATCACCTGTTCGATGCCGCTGGGGATGTTCACTTGTGCGCGGTACTCCCGTTGCAGGTCATCAAATCCGATCCACCGCGGCAAAACGGTGGCCGTGGTCCGTTTCACATCCCAGGTGTTGGGGATGTGGAGGTCGTGCACGGTCCCGTCACGGGCGATCACCTGCAGGTCGATGGGCATGTGCAGTTCGCCCTTGCGCACCAGCCGGATCTCCTGGCCGCTGTTGCGGTAGCGGTGCTTCACACTGGCCACGGCATAATCGATCCGCTTGCCGGTTTCCAGCCATTGGTCGAAGAACCAGTTGAGGTCCATGCGCGTGTGGTCGATGAAGCTCTGGCGCATGTCCTCGGGGTAGGGGTGGCACATGCGCCATTGGTCGAAGTAATGCCGCATGGCCGATAGGAAGAGGGAGTCGCCCAAGGTGTACTGCAGGTTGTACAGCATGGTGGCGGTCTTCGTGTACGCATGCCCGTAACCGCCGTAGCCGCGCCGTTCCCAGTACCCGAACTCATCGCTGTGGGTGTTCAGCGGCGGCAACTGGTCGCGCACCGCATCGCGTTGGAAGCCGGCGTAGACCTCGGATTCCCGCACCAACTGTGGGGCCCTGAACCGGGCCTCGTAGAAGTTGGTCGGCGCTTCCTCCACCAGCGTGTCCCCATCGATCGCCTCCAGGCCCCAGCTGGTGAGGAATTGCGTGAAGCCTTCATCCATGAACGCGCGATAGGTCTCGTTGCTGCCCACCATCCCGTAGAACCAGTTGTGACCGATCTCGTGCACGAACAGGCCGCGGTAGTCCGGGTCACGGCCACTGTCCAGCGTGAGCATGGGGTACTCCATGCCATCGCGCGCATCGGCCACCACCATTTTCGGATAGGCGTACATGCCGAAGCTCATGCTGAGCGTCTCGATCGCGCGGGCGCAGTAGTCGGCGGCGTTCTGCCAGCCGCTGGCGTGGGGTTCCTGCACCACGGCGATGCACCGGATGCCCTTCCAGGTGGCTTCGCCGATGCGGTAGGTGGGGTCCGCCGTGAAGGCGAAGTCGTGCACGTTCTCGGCATGGTAGCGCCACACCTTGCGCGTGGTGCTGTCCGGCGTGATGATCACGGAGGGCGCTTCGTTCCACGGTTTGTCCTTGAAGTTGGCCAGGTCCAGCTTCCTGCGCAGGTCCGCCGGAAGCACCTGGGCCTCGTTCAGCAGCCAACCAGTGGCTTCCACGATGTAGTGGTGGGGCAGGTCCAGTTCCACGTCGAAGGTGCCGAAGTCGCCGTAGAGCTCGTTGCCCAGGTGCTGCTGGGTGTCCCAGCCGAAGCGCCGGTCATACACCGCGATGCGCGGGTACCAGTGCACGCCATCGTAGTGCTTCCATCCCCAGCTCTGGAACAACTTCATGCGCCGCTGCACCTGTGCCGACCATTGCGTGGTGAAGCCGATGCGGAAGGTGGCCCGTTCGCCGGGCGGCAGCGGCTCGTTCAACCACACCTTCAGCACGGTGTTGTCCTGTTCGGTGCGTGCCGTGGCGCCGTTCACCAGCAGTTGCTGCAGCGTGGTGCCCGCCTCCAGGCTGTCGCGTTGGCCCCGTCCACGCGTGCCGTTCGAGAGCAGGTCGGCGTAGGAGCCGGGCTCATAGGCCTCCTGGTAGAGGTGGAAGAACACGTGCCGCAGCGTGTCCGGTGAATTGTTGTGGTAGTAGAGGGTGAGCTCGCCCTGCACGGCATCCGTGCGGTCGTCCAGCCGGGCCTTGATCAGGTAGTGCACATCCTGCTGCCAATAGCCGGGATAGGGAGGCCGGTTCTTCCAGTAGTGCGGATTGTCGGCGTTGCGGTAGGTGTTGGGCGGGCGCAGGGGATCGAAACGCTGCGCGGATGCAGTGCACACGAACAGCAGCGCAAGGCTCAGGAGGAGGGGCCGCATGGTGCCCCCAAGTTATCCGTTGGCCGTTGATGCGGCCTCGGGCACATGCAGGTGCCGGGTGTGGTGGTGCTTGGCCCACGAGATGCTCGCGTTCAGCTCATAGCCGATCAGCAGGGCGATCATGTTGAAGTAGATCCAGAGCTGCACCGCGAGGATGGCGCCGATGGAGCCATAGAGCGCGTTGTAATCCGTGATGTTGTTGAACACGAAGGCCAGGCCCTGTGAGATGAGCAGGATGAGGAAGACCGCGAGGATGGACCCGGGCGTGAAGGTGCGGAAGCGGCGGGCGGTGGGGTCGCCGGCGGTGTAGAGCAGCGAAACGGCCACCATCACCAGCAGGATGGACACCAGCCACTTCACGCCCAGCGCCGCCCAGAGCTCCAGCTCATTGGCGAAGAAGCGGATGTGGTGCAGCTCACCGATCACCAGGTCGCTGAAGGCGAGCACGGGGATGGCCAGCACGGTGAGCAGGCTGATCATCACCAGCAGGGCCAGGCTCAACAGGCGCTGCTTCAGGGCCGAATGCCAACGCACCAGGTTGGTGCTGCCGCTGAAGCCGTCCAGGATCGCATCGATACTGTTGCTGGCCAGGTAGATGCCCACGATGAAGCTCACGGAAAGCAGGGTGCCGTGCTTCCTCACCACCAGGTCGTGCAGGGTGCTCTCGATGAAGGTGTACACTTCGTGAGGCAGCATCTCCTGGAAGGTGGACAGGAGCCGCTCCTGGAAGTCCGGCACCGGCACGTACGGGATGAGGGTCAGCAGCACGATCACTGCCGGGAAGAAGGCCATGAAGGTCTTGAAGGCGATGGCCGAGGCGCGGTCGATGAGGCGGCCGGTGAACAGGGCATTGAAGAAGAAGCGCGAGATCTCGTACAGGCTGAAGCCCTCGAAGCCCGGCAGGATGATCCGTTGCGACCAGCCGATGGTCCGGCGGAAGAAGCGGGAGAAGAGGACCTTGCGTTTCAGCCGGCCGACCATGGTCACATGGCTTTCAGGCTCAGGTCAAGGCTGGGCACGCTGTGTGTGAGCGCCCCCACGGAAACGAAGTCCACACCGGTCTCGGCGTAGGAGCGTACCGTGTCCAGGTTGATGCCTCCGGAGGCTTCGGTCTCGTAGCGGCCGGCGATGCGTTGCACGGCTTCGGCCATCAGCTCGGGGGTGAAGTTGTCCAGCATGATGCGCTGGATGCCCCCCGTGGCCAGCACCTGCTCCACTTCCGCCAGCGATCGGGTCTCCACCTCGATGGGCAGGTCCAGCTGGTGGGCGGTGAGGTAGGCCCGCGCCGATGCAATGGCGCGTGGGATGCCCCCGGCCATGTCGGCGTGGTTGTCCTTGATCATCACCATGTCGTACAGCCCATGGCGGTGGTTGTGCCCCCCGCCGATGCGCACGGCCCACTTCTCGATGGCACGCAGGCCCGGGGTGGTCTTGCGGGTGTCCAGTACGCGGCAGCCGGTGCCTTCCACCGCCTTCACGAAACGGGAGGTGAGCGTGGCGATGCCGCTCATGCGCTGCATGAAGTTCAGCATCAGGCGCTCCACGATGAGGATGCTGCGCGAGGAGCCCATCACGGTGAAGGCCACATCCCCCGGCACCACCTGGGCGCCATCCTCCAGGAACACGCGGAAGTGCAGGTCCGGATCGAAGCGGTGACCGATGGCCTGGGCCAGTTCCACCCCCGCCAGCACCCCCTGGTCCTTCACCAGCAAACGCGCCGCGCCCCGCGCATCGGCGGGGATGGTGGACAGCGTGGTATGGTCGCCGTCGCCGATGTCCTCCCGAAGGGCCCGGTCAATGAGCTCGTCCGTTCCCGGTGGCAGCACGGTCAAAGGTCGTTCTTGCTGTTCTCGATCCGCAACTGCTTCACCTGGAAGGTCTCTTCGGTGCGCTTCAGGAAGAAGGTCACCCGGAAGTAGCCTGTTCGGGTGCGCAGGATGCCGATGTAGTACTTGTCGCCGAATTTGCTCTCCCCTTTGTGCTCGATCACCATGTCCACCGGGGGGTGCTCATTGAAGAACTTCCGGAGGATCTGCTCCGCCTGGGTGCGGCTGTAAATGTCCGAGGCGTCCTTGACGGTGAGGTCGATGTTGGGGATGAACTGGGCAGCCAGCTCCTTGGTGTTGCCGGTCTTCATGGCCTGCACCACCTGGTCCTTCACGGCATCCTGGGCCCTGAGACCCAGACCGATGAGCAGGGCGGCGAAGAGCAGGAGGGTTCGGTTCATCGCAACGCGCATTTGTGCCGAAATTTGGCAAATACCGGGCCACGATCGGTCAAACGGTCCGTCCCAGTTACCAACAACCGTGGGATCATGAAGGTACGCACGATCTGGGTGGGCCGCACCGAGCGGGGCTTTGTACACGATGGCGTGGACCACTACCTGGACCGCGTGAAGCGCACCTGGCCCGTGGAGGAGGTGGTGCTGCCCGAGGCTGGCCGGGGTGATCCGGCCCACCAGCAACGGGTTGAGGCCGAGCGGATCCTGGCCGCCTTGCGCCCCGGCGAGAAGGTGGTGGTGCTGGACGAGCGGGGTAAGCTGTTGGACAGCAGGGGCTTTGCGCGCGCGCTCGGAGGCTGGCGCGACCAAGGGGTCAGGCAGGTGGCCTTCGTGGTGGGCGGGGCCTATGGGCTCGATGAGGCCGTACGCCAGCGGGCTGACCTGATCCTTTCACTTTCCCCGATGACCTTTCCCCACCAGCTGGTGCGGGTGCTCTTCGCTGAACAGCTGTACCGGGCGGCCGCGATCCTGCAGGGCAGCCCCTATCATCACTGAGGTTTGGTGGCGAACACCTTGAGGGTGTCGCCCATCCCGGTCAGGGTCAGCAGGCCGTTGACGGTTGCCTTCATGAAGCGCAACACGGGGTTGCCCTCGATCCTGCTGCGGAGCACCTGGTCCGCGTTGCCCGGGTCGGCGTTCGCTTGGGCCTTGGTGGGCGCCACCACGCTGTTGCGCAGGCGCATCACGCTGATGCCCGTGGTCCTGATGCGGTCCACGTCCAGCCCCGCCTTTCGCAGGGAACGGCCCAGGGTCCGAGGGGTGTAATAGTTCAGGTGCTCGGGATAGTTGATGATGTTCCAACGGCCGCGGGCGATGTGCCGGGCCAGTGAATTGAAGTTGGGGGTGGTGAGGTAGAGGATGCCACCGGGGCGGAGCAGCCTGGAGATGTGCGCCAGTTCGGTCGCCGGGTCCACCAGATGCTCCAGCACCTCGAAGCTGGTGATCACATCGAACGAGCCCTCCTCGTAATGGGTGGGGTCCAAGACGCCTTGTTGCATGTGGATGCCCCGGGCACGACAGGCCTCCACCACCGCAGGGTCGTACTCGGTGCCGTGGGCCTCCCAGCTGCGTTCCATGGCCGTGTCCAGGAAATAGCCGCTGCCCGAGCCCGCGTCCAGGATGCGTCCCGTGCGCCGGTATCCCTCGAACACATCGAGGAGTTCCAGGTAGCGTTGCTTCGTGATCGGGCTCAGTGCCGGAATGACCGGGTAGCTCCCGTAGGTGGCTTCGAGCTCCTGTGCGGTGGGCGGTCGATGGGCGAAGACCATGCCGCAGGTGCGGCACCGCGCCAGATGATGCCGGACATGGTCCGGCAGTTCACGGAAGTGCGTGGCGGAGCAGCACGGACAGGGGCGCGCGGTGGACATCCTGGCGAAGGTAGCGTCCCGTCCATATCGCACACGTTCAGGACCTGTTCGTTGGCAAGGGATACATTTACCGGCCCTGCACGCAACCCTCATGGCCAAAGGTCTTCGTCTGTTGTTCTTGAGCTATTGGAGCGCCGAGGAGCCACTCGTGCGGAGCACGATCCTGCCCTACCTGAAGCTCATGTCCGAGGGCCGGTTGATCGATCAGGTCTGGCTCGTCACCGTGGAACGCGGTGGCGACCCTTCCCTGCCTGGCATCCGTTCGATGGAGGGGGTCCATCACGTTACGGTGAACATGCGCTGGAAGGGCAGGGGTGTCCTGTCCAAGATCGACCTGTTCATCCGGCTCTTCCTGGTGATGGTGCGTCTGGTGCGCAAGCACGACGTCCAAGTGATCGATTCGAAGGCCGCGCTGGCCGGTGGCATGGCCTACCTGGTGCATCGGTTCACGGGGGTGCCCTTCATCGTGGAGTCCTTCGAGCCCCATTCGGATTACATGGCCGACACGGGGACATGGTCCCGGAAAGGCTTGTACTACAAGTTGTCGGACTGGCTGGAGCGCAAGCAGCTGGCCCATGCGAGGTTCCTGGTCACGGTCACGAACAACTTCGCCCGGGACCTGCTTCAGGCCGGCTATTCCGAGCAGCGGGTCCGGGTGATCCCCTCCATCACGGACCTGGACCAGTTCCGCTTCGACCCGAAGGCCCGACAGGAACTGCGGGCCGAGATGGGTTGGAGTGATGCCGTGGTGGGCGTGTATGTCGGGAAGTTCGGAGGACTATACCTGGACAAGGAATCCTACCAGATCTTCAGGAGCGCCTACCAGGTGTTCGGCGAACGGTTCAGGTTGGTGCTGTTGACCAAGGAGCCCCGGGAGGTCATCGATGCGGGCCTGCGTGAAGTGGGCCTGGATCCCAGCAACGTCATCGTGCGCTTTGAGGAACATCACCGTGTTCCGCGTTGGCTGTCCGCCGCGGACTTCGGGTACTCCCTCGTCAGGCCTTCGCCCAGCAGTCCATACATGTCCCCGGTGAAGAACGGCGAGTATTGGGCCGCAGGCCTGCCCGTGCTGATCTGTGATGGGGTGGCCGATGATCACCTCATCGTGAAGGAGCACCCGGAATGTGGTGCGGTGTTCGATCCCCGCAGCGCGTCAAGTGTGGAGGCCGGGTACAAGCATTTGCAGGACCTGATGACCCGGAGCGGTACGCGCGATGCCTGCATGCGGGTGGCCCGGGAATACCGCGGGTTGCACATTGCCCAACGGATCTATGATGATATGTTCAGCACCCTGCTGGCCGGGACGCAGCGGGGGTAGTGCCGTAACGGTATCGGTCGTCTATTGGGGTCGGCGGCGCAGCCAGGTCCGCAAGGCGCTCCAAGGTCTTCCGGCCTTCGCATAACCGCGGGTCATCACCCGGCGGATGCGCTTCCACATCCGGTCCAGTTCGGCGGGTGCAGGAGCTGGCTGCAGATGCGCGGCGAACGCGTAGAGCTGCAGGTAGCCCTTGTCCAGCCCGTCCAGGTCCGACATCGCCGATCGGTGGCCCGTGCGGTAGTGAAGCACAGGCTCGGACGTTGCGCAGTACAGGCCGGTCCTCGCCAGTTGCAGGTAGAAGGCGAGGTCCTCCGCGTGCTTCATGTGCCGGGGAAAGCGATGGGCGCCGATCACGGACCTGCGCAACATCCACGTCTGCCCACAAAAGACATCCGGGCTCATGGCCATCAGTTTCGGGAAGGCGGGGCCGTGGTACGTGGGCCGGTGGATGGTGCGCAACTCCCGCGTTGTGCTTTCCATGGCCAGCACCACACCGTCGGCGAAGGAGCATTCCGGTCTGGTGCGGAGGATCTCTGCCCGGGCCTCCAGGCTTCGGGGCGGCAGAACGTCATCCGCATCGAGGAAGGCCACATACTCGCCACGGGCCAGGTCCAGGGCGCGATTGCGACTGGCGCTCACACCGGCGTTGGGTTGATGGAAGGCCTGGATCCGGGGGTCTGTGAAGGAAGCGAGCACATTCCGTGTACCGTCCGTGCTTCCGTCATCGATCACGATCAGTTCCCACCGGTCCCAGGTCTGGTCAAGCACGGAACGGACCGCCTCCTCAATGAACGCCTCCGCGTTGAACGCGGGCATGATGACACTGATGAGCGGTCGGTCCATTCCGGTGTTCAGTCCGGCACTGGGGTGCCGTATGGCCCTTATGAGAAGCCCTGCGCCAGGCCGTGGTAAAGCTAGCTGAACCCTGCGCTCGCACCGGATGGCGCTCCCCACGGCAACGGGTACGGGGCCGCATAGGCAGGTGGCGGTTACTTTTGAACGGCACCGGCCTCCATGCAGCCCTTTTCGCGTGTCGTCAATATCGACCCCTGGGAGTACCTCGTCCTTGTCATCTACATAGGGATCATCAGCATCGTCTATGCCCGGCGGAAGAACCTGGAGATCAGGAAGCACGATGAGTACCGCTACTACCTGTGGGGGTTGTATGCCAAGATCTTCGGAGGGGTCATCTTCACGCTGGTCTACATCTATTACTACGGGAATGGCGACACCCTGAGCTATTTCAACGCCAGCGTGGTGCTCTGCAACCTGGCCAAGAGCGATCCGCTGACCTACCTGGAAGCGTTCTTCTCCGCGAACACGCCCGAGAACTACTGGCGCTTCTTCAATCACCGCACGGGGTATCCCCTCGAGTACGTCTATTTCGATGACAGGACCTACATCCTGGTCCGGTTCGTGAGCCTGTTGTCCCTGTTGTCCTTCAACAGCATCCTGCTGTCGGTGGCCGTGGTGAGCACGGTGGCCTTCGGTGGCGTGTGGCATCTGTACCGCACGCTGGTCCGGTATTTCCCAAGCCTCAAGTGGCAGTTGGCTCTCGCTGTCCTGTTCTTCCCTTCGGTGGTGTTCTGGGGGTCGGGTATCATGAAGGACACCTTCACCTTCACCGGGCTTTGCTGGTTCATCTATTCCCTGGACAACATCTTTTTCAGGAAGCGTGACATCTCCTCCTCGTGGTTCCATCTGGTGGTCTCCTCGGCCGTGATGGTGGCCATGAAGCCCTACGTGTTCATGATGATCGTGCCATCCGGCCTGCTCTGGGTCCTTTACTACCGGGTGAAACGGTTCCGGAACGCGTTCGTGCGATTGTTCTTCCTGCCCATGGCGTTGATGGCCATGGGGGGGGGGTCGTTCTTCATCCTCACCAAGCTCGAGGGCAGTCTGGGCAAGTTCTCGCTGAACCAGTCGCTGGATACGATCATCCTGGCCCAGGCCGACATGAAGCGCAGTGAGCAGTATGGCCGGAACTTCTTCGACCTGGGAGAGATCGAGGCCACCTGGGGGAGCGTCTTCTCGAAGTTCCCGCAGGCGGTGTTCGCCGGTCTTTACCGGCCGACACTGCTGGAGGTGAACAACGTGGTGATGCTGCTGACGGCCTTGGAGAACACCTTCCTGTTACTGATGACCCTGTATATCCTCTTCCGCGCCCGGATCGTGTTCCTGTTCACCCTGATCCTGCAGAACCCCATGCTGCAGATGTTCTACCTCTTCTCCATCAGTTACGCGTTCATGATCGCCATCACCACGCCCAACTTCGGTGCGATGGTGCGGTTCAAGATACCCTTGCTGCCGTTGTTCGTGGCCGCCTTGTTCATCACGCAGTTCATCCTGGACCGCCGCGCGCAAGCCTTGCGCCAAGGGCGCCCGTTCAGGTTCGAGGCCTATGAGAACGGCGAGCCACGCGGACCGATGCCACCGCCGGCCCAGCCGGTGGGCCGCAGACCCGTTAGGACACATCGCCCTCCCGGTGCAGGAGTTGCGGTGCCGCCACGTCCTGCTGGCGGTGCGGGTTGATGCGCACAGGTGCGGCAATAGGCCATGCGTGCGTTGGGGCCGGGTGAACGCCCATTACGCCAATTCGAAGAGCATGATCGGGATCGATGAAGCAGCGGAATAGCTGTTGCTCCATGACAGACCGAGCGCCCTGCTAACGGTGTTCAAGCGGGCTGCCGTCAGCTGGTGCCTACCGGGTCCCTGAAGGCCCCTTGCCTTGGGAAATGGCGGACTGGATCCGCTCAAGAAGCGGAGGGAACTGGTGCGCATGGCCATCCCTGCGCTCGGCCGCCTCCAGCTCATGCAGCAGGTCCTGCACCGTATCGACCACTTTCAACGTGCCTGTTCCCAGATGCGGCTTGAAGATGTCCCTCGCATGCGGGTCGATGGAGATGCTCGGCACGCCATGCATGGCGGCATCCAGGATGACCGATGAGTACTGCGTCACATGCACATCGCAGTCCAGGGCATGGAACAGGGGCATTTCGGCCGGAGCGCTCACGTTCACATGGCCGAGAAGGCCATGTTCGGCCAGTGTTGCCAGGGCGTTGTCCTTGTCCGATGGACGGGTGGGGTGGGGCCTGACCAGCCACTGGTACACATCCTTGGTGGCCTTCATGGCCTCGATGATCACCGTTGGCAGCAGGTCGGGCAACGGCTCGGCCGTGTAGAGCACACGCTTGCGGCCTTGGTCCTTCCTGTTGTGTGGCCGGGCTGCAGGACCAGCGCCCTCACGCAGCCATTCCATCCAAGGGCTGCCCAGGTGCAGGGCCACATGGGGTGAGCCCTGTGCCCAGTTGTTGATGTGCGTGGCGCTGGACGCATCCCAGCACCAGAAGACCGACGGCATCAGGCTGTATCCGACGGATGGCACCTTCGACCACGTGCCATAAGCGAGGTGGGCGTGCCCCTGAATGCCATGCTGCAGGTCGATGCAGGGTATCCCCATGGTCGAGCAAACGTGGCACAAGGCCATGTACTCCACCGAATACCAGCACACCAGGAACACGGCCCGTGGCTTTCGCCGGCGGAACAAACGCGAATAGAAGCGCACCAGTTGCTGCCAGGTGCGTACTTGGGCGCGGATGACCTGGATGCTTGGACGGGACCGGCCGGGAGGGAGCTTGTCGAGCATCTCGCCGAGCTCCAGCTCGAAATCGTAGGTGGGCTTGGGGAGGCGCCAGAACAGCGAGGCATGGAACGCCTGAGGCCTGGAGATATCGATGCGCTCCACCTGGACCGCTCTGGGCAATGCGACATGCTTGCCACGCAAATGCTCGATGACCAGACTTCGCTTCCCTGAACCGCTCATGGCCCTGATCCAAGGGTCGGCGAACTTGTCATGGATGGCGCCGGATAGTTCGATCAAATGGTCGTTCTCCGAGAAGTAGAGGAGGGTGTCACCACTCCACGGTCTTTTCTGGAGAACGAGGTCGAGCATGCCGTGAAGGAGCCATCCCAATCGTTCCGACAAGGGGAACAGGGCCGCATCAACGGCCTCTGCTTTGGGAAGTTCCTCACGCAGGACCTCCTCCCCGATCTTCTGCCTGATCAATGGCCAGATGCGTGCACCATCGAGCCACCAGTCGTTCACCGGGTGCTCATCTTCCAGCTTGTTCAGGAAGGCGACCAGCTCGCTTCTCGTCATGGTCGTTATCCCCCGGAACTCAGCGTTCGCACACCGGTTCGGCCGGGATCGGATGCGCCTGGCAGGTGGCGTAGGAATGGGCTCATGGAGCGAACATAGGATATTTTACAGGCGTGCCACGCCGGTGCGTGCCAACCGCAGGCCATCCTATCCGTGGTCCCTTCGCGCACGCTGAAGGTCGTCGTGCTTCCCGATGTCCAGCCAGTAACCCGCCAACGGGAAGGCCACCAGCTTGTCCCCCTTGTCCAGCAGGTCCTGCACCAGGTCAGTGGCATTGTAGGCAAGGCCCTTCGGCACAAGCTGCGTCACCGCTCGTTGCATCATGTAGATCCCGGCGTTGCAGGGATAGGTCAACGTGGGCTTCTCCCGGAAGGACCGGATGCGGTCGCCCTCGAGGTCCATGACCGCATAGGGCAGGCCCACCTGATGCTCCTTGGTCGCCACGGCCATTCGTGCACCACTTTCCTTGAACCGCTGGTACATGCGGTCCAACGGGGCATCGGTGAGCAGGTCGCTGTTCATCAGCAGCAGCGTGTCGTGCATGGGCTCACCAAGCAGGGCCAATGCGCCTGCCGTGCCCAGTGGCATGTCCTCATGCACGTACCGGATGTTCGTTCCGAAGCGACTGCCATCGCCGAGGTGGTCGATGATCTGCTCCTTGAGGTAGTTCACCGAGATGGACACGTTCCGGATGCCATGTCGCTTGACCAGCTCCAGCGTATGCTCAATGATCGGTCGGCCACCGACCTCGATGAGCGGCTTGGGTACCTCGTCGGTGAAGGGCCGGAGACGTTCACCCCGCCCACCGGCCATGATCAACGCCTCCACCGGAATGATGCTGCGCACCTCGTCGATGTCGACGATGCGCACCAGCCGCCCCGACCCGTCAACGATGGGCAGCAGATGGATGCCCAGGTCGCGTAGGGTCTGCAGTTGGTCGATGGCCTCGACACCATCCACCAGGCTGTACGGCCTGCGGTTCATGATGTCCAGGATGGGGTCCGACAGGGTGTGGCCGCCGATCAATCCCCGTCGCACATCGCCATCGGTCACACTGCCAATGGGCCGTCCATCCGCATCAACGACGAAGAGCGTGAGCTTCGGGCCCGGGGCGTTCAGCCTTTCCAGGGCCTCCAGGATGGTGGCGCCGGTGGTGAGCAGGTGCTTATCGGTTCCGGTCATGATGTCCGAAGTGGTCCTTGATGGCGGCCAGGATGCGTTGTGCCGCATGGCCATCGCCGTAGGGTGGACTGAAGGTGGGTATCGCCTCGTGTTCGATCCGGCCGACCGCTTCGAGGATGGCCGATCGGTCCAGTTGGCATCGGTGGATGTTGGGGGTGATGATGCGGCCGGTCTGCCGCTCACCCAGGTCTATGACGGGCTTCGGGAAAAAGGATGCCTCCACGTAGCCGCTGCTGGAGTTCCCCAACATGAACGCACAATGCTTCATGGCGCTGAGGTAGCCCCGGGCGCCCATTGAATCCAGGCCCACGGCATTGTTCCCGGCCGCCACGAAACGCTGCCAGCGCTGGCGCAACTGGAGCCCATGCGTGTCGGCATTGGGCATGGTGATGAGCAGTTGATAGCGCTCCGCGAGCTGCTTCAACGCGGCCTCCAGTTCGTTCCACTGGTCCAGCTCATCATGGTCCCCGGCCGTTTCGGGGTGGAACGTGATCAGCACGGTGGGGCGGTCAAGGTCCACGCCAAAGCGTTCCCGTAGCTCTCCGGTGGAGAGGAACTGCATGGCGCGCAGGTTGTCGATGCTGAGCGCACCGGTGACGTGGACGTTCCGATCGGAACCGATGAGCTGTTCGACCCGTTGGGCATAGGGGGGCGCCGAGCAACAGTGCACCGTCGACATGTGGGTGATCGAGTGGCGCAGGGCGTTGTCGATCGCACCCATCGTGGTCTCGCCCCCGTGCAGATGCGTGATCGGGATCCCGAAGGGCAGGGCCGCCGCTACGGCGGCGAACATCTCATAGCGGTCGCCCAGGGCCACCACCATGTCCGGGCGATGGGCGTGCCAGTATGGGGCGAACTGCTGCATGGTGAGGCCGATGGCCATGGCAATGCCCTCCGCATCATCCGTTCCCAGCACGGGTTGCATCACGTGGGAAGGTGGATGGCCCGAGGCGATCACCTCGTTCAGGGTGTAGCCCAGGCGATGGTCGGCATGGGAGCCGAAGGCCACCAGCGACAGCTCCACCTCCGGATCGTCGCGCAGGGCCGCCAGCAAGGGCAGCTGGATGCCCAGGTCGGCGCGACTGCTCGTGAGCACGGTCACCTTCATGCCATGTCGGTTGGGCGCAACAAATGACCTGCGGGAAGATCGTGCCGAACGGTCCTCCCCAGCACGTCATCCAAGCGCATGGGGGAGATGCCCGAGCCGGGACGCAGCATCACCAGGTCATCGGCTGTGAGCTGACGACCGGATGGCACGGCACGGGCCAGGTGGATGCTCCGGCGTGCGATGTCCATGTTCCGCTGTTCGCTGGGCGATGGCTCCTTCCTGGCAGAGCCCAGGGCCAGTTCAATGTTGCGGATGGCGCGCACCATGGCCTTGAGCTCATCGGGTTCGATCGAGGCGCGATGGTCGGGACCAGGCATGGTGCGGTCCAGAGTGATGTGCTTTTCGATCACCCGTGCGCCGAGGGCCACTGCGGCGATGGGCACCTCGATCCCCTCGGTGTGGTCGCTGTATCCCACCTCCGTTCCGAACTCATCGGCAAGGGTCCGCATGGCACGCAGGTTCACGTCGGCCATGGGGGTGGGGTACTCGGTATTGCAGTGCAGCAGGGTGATCCGTTCGCGGCTGGCACCGGCCTGCAACACCACATCCAAGGCATCGCGCACGTCCTGCAGGGTGCACATGCCGGTGCTGATGATGAGCCGTTCGAAGACCCGGGCCATTGCTTGGAGATAGGGCTTGTTGGTGATCTCGCCGCTCGGCACTTTCCCCGTTCCGATGCCGAGCCCCCGGAGCAGGTCGATGCTCTCCAGGTCGAACGGAGTGGAAAGGAAGGCGATCCCGTTCTGCGCACAGTGGGCCAGCAGCGCACGGTGGTCGTCGGGCGTCAGCTCCAGTCGGCGTACCATGTCCAACTGGCTTTCATCGGCACCGGTGGTGCGTTGCTGGTAGTCGGCCTTCGGGGCGCCAGGTGCCACCAGCCGGTCGGCCCGGAAGGTCTGGAACTTCACCACATCGGCCCCTGCTTGGGCTGCTGCTTCGACCAGGCGGCATGCGGTGTCCAGGCTGCCGTTGTGGTTGACACCGGCCTCTGCGATGATCAAGGTCCTGGAGGGTCGCATCAATTGGTCCGTGCTGGTTGACCGATCGCGATGGCACCATCAGGCACATCCCTCAGTACCAGGGCACCCGCGCCCACGATGCAGCGCTGCCCGATGCTCACCCCTTGGAGCACGATGGCTCCGCTGCCGACAAGGCTTCCTTCACCCACTCGGCAGCCACCATTGACGATGGCGCCGGTGGCGATGTGGCAAAGGTCCCCGATGATGGAGTCGTGCTCAACAAGTGCGGCGGTATTGATGATGCCATGGCCACCGATCCCGGCGTTGGTGTTCACCACGGCATTGTGCCCGATGAAGCAGCCGGGGCCGAGCGTTGCGCCGATGGCGATCCGCGCCGTGGGCGACACGACCGTTGCGAGCTCACCACCGGCGGCCCGGACGAGGTCGGCCAGGCGCATGCGCAACGAGGCATCCCGCACCTGGCCCGCCGTGATCAGAAAGCGGTGCCCTTCAGCGGCAAGTCGGGGTATGAGGTCATCATCCCCGATGATCCGATGCCCCAGCACCTCCGAGCCGATCTGGTCCTTTCGGTCCAGGATGCCGGCAATGCGCCACCGGCCTTCCATGGTGATCACATCCAAGGCCGATCGGCAATGACCGCCCCCGCCAATGAGTATGAGCCGGCTTTCGGTCATCGGCGGGCGGGTTTGGCACTGCTGGGCAGGTTCACCAGCCTGTCCTGGATGTGACGGCTCACCTCCAGGCCGTCGTGCATGGCATGGGCATACATGGGCTGCTCATGGCCAAGCTCCCAGGCCGGTCGGGCTTGGATACCCCCATCCGCACAGGCCTGCAGGAAGGCATCGCGTTCCGCGCGGTCGCCCATGATCACCGCATTGAGCCAGTAGTTGCTGTGCGTGCCCGGCGCCTCTTCCACCAGTTGCCAGGGCGTTCCCGCAAAGAGCTGTCCATAACGTCCGTGCAGGTCGCGCTTCGTCGCGATGTTATGGTCGAGCTTGCGGAGCTGGGACCTCAGCAGGGCGGCGTTCAGGTTGGGCAGCCGGTAATTGTATCCCAGCGCATCGTGCGCGAACGCCCAGGGATGGGGCACCTTGGCCTGTGTGGTGAGGTGCTTGGCGCGCTTGGCCAGCTCGGGGTCATTGAAGAGCATCGCTCCTCCACCCCCGCAGGTGATGATCTTGTTGCCATTGAAGCTGAGGGTGCCGATGTGGCCGAACGTGCCGGCATGGCGACCCTCCGTGGTCGATCCCAACGCTTCGGCGGCATCCTCGATCACCGCGATGCCCCAGTGATGGCAGACCTCCACGATACCCTTGATGTCCAGCACGAGGCCGAAGGTGTGCATCGGCACGCAGGCGCGTATGGTCCTTCCGCTGGCGATGTGGCGGCAGCCGCCTTCCGTTCTGCGGCATTCGCGCTCGAGCCAGTTCCGCATGGCGGATGGTGAGAGGCCGAGCGTGGCCCGGTCGATGTCGATGAACACCGGTTCAGCGCCAGTGTAGGCAATGGCATTGGCCGTGGCGATGAAGGTGAACGCCTGCGTGATGACCAGGTCGCCGCTCCGGCAGCCGCTCAGCAACAACGACATGTGGAGCGCGGAGGTGCCGTTCACCACCGCCACGCACCCGGCCGCTCCGGTGCGGAGCACCATGTCCTCCTCAAAGGCCGTGATGTCGGGACCCACTGACGATACGAAGGTGGTGCGCACCACGTCGGCCACGGCCCGTTCGTCCTCCTCGTCGAACCAAGGGGCATGCAGGGGGATGAGGCCGACGGGCTCATCGAACAGCGCCCTTACGCCGTTGATGACCTTGTCAAACATTGTACAACTGCCACTTGTAGCCGGACCGGTTCGCCGGATCGCGGAACCACTCCACCGTTCGTTGCAGGCCTTCGTTCAGGGTCACGGAAGGTTCCCAGCCGGTCAGCCGTTGCAGCTTGGCAGCGCTTCCCAGCAACCGTTCCACCTCGCTCTTGTCCGGGCGTACCCGGTCATCGGCCGTAACGATGCGAGCCCGGCGGCCGGTGATCTGCATGAGCTGCTCGGCAAGGTCCGCCACGCTGACCTCCTGCTGAGTGGCGATGTTCACTTCTTCACCCACGGAAGAAGCGCTCTCGGCCAGCGCGATGAAGGCGCGTGCCGTGTCCTCCACGAAGACCAGGTCACGGGTGGGGTGCACCGATCCCAAGCGCAGCTCCGACGCACCGCCAAGCAGTTGCGTGATGATGGTGGGGATCACCGCACGCGCGCTTTGGCGCGGGCCGTAGGTGTTGAACGGGCGCACCACGGTGACGGGTGTGCCGAAGCTCAGGTGGAAGGAAAGGGCCAGATGGTCCGCGCCGATCTTCGTTGCGCTGTAGGGGGACTGACCCTGGCGGGGATGCTCTTCCGTGATGGGCACCTGCCGGGCTGTTCCATAGACCTCGCTGGTGCTGGTGACCAACACGCGTTGAACACCGGCATCCCGCGCGGCCTGCAGCACATTGAGCGTGCCCTTCACATTGGTGTCCACGTAGCTGTCCGGCGCGTGGTAGCTGTAAGGGATACCGATCAGGGCGGCCAGATGGAACACCTCGTTGCATCCGGCCATGGCCACCCGCATGCCGTTGGGGTCGCGCACATCGCCCGCCACCACTTCCAGGGAATCCTTCACATCGGGAGGGAGCGTATCCAGCCAGCCCCAGCTGCCCATGCTGTTGTAGCGCACCAAGGCGCGGACGCGTCTTCCGCTCCGGACCAAGGCCTCGGCCAGGTGGCTTCCAATGAAACCACCGGCACCCGTGATGAACGTAAGGTCGCCCATGTTATCGGCCTCTAAGATAACCAAGCCGATCGCGCGGGAAGGCCCGCCGTGCTACAGCGACCAGCCGTCGTCCACGATGAGGTTCTGCCCGTTCACATAGGCGGAAGCATCGGAGAGGAGGAACACCAGTGCACCGCACACGTCATCAGGGTCCAGCATGCCCTTGTTCACGGCCATGCTCCGGTAGCGTTCTTGGAATGCAGCTGGCTGCGCGTCGCGGATGCCGCCCGGACTGATGCTGTTGCACCGTATGCCCATCCCCCGGTGGTAGCTGGCGATGTATCGCGTCAGATGGATGATGCCCGATTTGATGATGGCATACTCCACCGGCATGGTGAAGGACATGTCCGTGTACAGCTCAAAACGCGGGGCAGAGACCCCGTAGATGCTGGCCAGGTTCACGATGTTGCCATGGCCCTGTTCCTTGAACAATCGGAGGAAGCGTTGGGCCGCAAGGAAGTAGCCGCCGGTATGCATCCCCACGTTCTCCATCAGGTCGGGATAGGTCACCTCCTCGAAGCGCCGGCCATAGTGCTTGTTGCGCGGATAGGCGTTGTTGACCAGTGCATCCACCCGGCCGTGATGTGCGCGCACCTGTTCGATGCAGGCATCCAGGCTTGCACTGTCGGTGATGTCCGCACGCAGGCGGGTCAATCTTTCTTGCGGAAGCCCTTGGAGCACGTCGGCCCATGGCTGGCGAGGCGCATCGGGCATCAGGTCGGTGGCCACCACCGATCCGCCTTCGGCCAGTACGGCCCTGCAGAAGCGCTGGCCCAGAAGGCCGCAGGCCCCGGTGACCACCACCACCTTGCCGGTCAGTTGTCCGCTCATCGGATGATCTCCAGGATGGCCCAGTTCATCAGGAAGCCCCCACTGATCTGCAGGCGTCCACGCTCGCTGTTGATGGTGTAGGTGCCCAGCCCCTTGCTCTCCGTAGTGAGGTCCACCTGTGGTTTGAACGCATGCAGGTGATGTTCCTGCACACGGCCCTTCAGCCAGGAGTCCACCGTACGTCGGCTATACGTGTTGTAGGGTAGCCATTGCCCGGCAACGCCGCTGGGGCGTGTGTGGTCGAGCATCTGGGCACGGATGTCGAGGTCGTGGTCCAGGTTGAAGAGCGCACTGCAATAGATGCGACCACCAGGGCGTGTGATGCGGATCATCTCCTGCAAGGCAAGTCCGGGATCGTTGATGCACAGCAGGGTTTGCCAGCAGCAGACCAGGTCGAAGCTGTTGTCCGCAAGCCCTGCCAGGTTGTAGAGGTCAGCCTGCAGGTACGTGAAG
>CAUJFM010000216.1 GCA_963169595.1 Bacteroidota bacterium
GATCAGTTTGCCGGGTGGCGTCCTGCAGCGCACCATGGAATACTGGGTGCTGCTGGTGTTGCTGATGTATGCCCGTTCCAACAAGCAGGTGGCCGAGAAGCGCACACAACTGTTGGAACTGGAGAACAAGCTGCAGGAGGCGGAGCTCAACTCGCTGAAGAAGCAGCTACAGCCCCATTTCCTCTTCAATGCCCTCAATACGGTCAGTTCGTTGATGGAGGAGGATGTGGAGGCCGCGCAGGACGTGCTGATCCGGCTGGGGCAACTGCTCCGTACCACCTTGGACGAATCGCGGTTGGACCAGGTGCCCCTGTTGCACGAACTGGACACGGCCAGCCACTACCTCGCCATCGAGGCCGTCCGGTACAAGGACCGCCTGCAGGTGGTGTACACGGTCTCCAACGATTGCCACGACGCCATCGTACCGAACCTCATCCTCCAGCCATTGGTGGAGAACTCCGTGAAGCATGGGGTGAGCGGCACCAGCGAGCCGGTGCGGGTGGAGGTGAAGGCCTGGCGGGAAGCGGACCGCATCCGCCTTGCGGTGATCGATGACGGGCGAGGGTGCCCCGATGTGGAGAAAGCGCTCACGCATGGCGGCATCGGCCTGCGCAACGTGCAACAACGTGTGAAGTTGATCTATGGTGAGAACGGCTCGTTCCGGGTGATGTCGCCTGGTGGCCAAGGCTTCCAAGTGCACCTGGAGCTGCCCTACGAGGCCGGCACACCCCATAACCTGAACCCATGAACCATATCCGGACCCTGGTGGTGGACGATGAACCTGCGGCGCGTGCCCGGATACTCCGCATGCTGGAACGCGACCAGGATGTGCGCGTGGTACGTGAATGTCGTAATGGTCAGGAGGCCATCGATACCCTGGCCAAAGAACCGGTGGACCTGGTCTTCATGGACGTCCAGATGCCACAAGCCGACGGATTCCAAGTGTTGGAGGCCATCCGCCGCGAGCCCAAGCCATTCGTGATCTTCGTGACCGCCCACGACCGATATGCCCTGAAGGCCTTCGACGTGAACGCGGTGGACTATCTGCTGAAACCCTATGATGAAGAGCGCTTTCATTCCTCCCTCGCAAAGGCCAAGGAGTTCATCGAGATGCGCACCAGCAAGCACCTCGCCGGCAAGCTGATCGACATCGTTCAGCAGCACGTGCGTGCCCAGAAGGACTTTGCGGACGAGATCGTGATCAAGGAGAAGGGCCGCACCTATACGGTGAAGTACAAGGACGTGATCTTCGTGCGGGCCGAGAGCAACTACCTCATCCTTCAGCTCAAGGAGCGGCACTTCCTGCTGCGCATGACCTTGAACATGCTCGAGAGCGAGGTGGACCCCAAGCAGTTCCTGCGCATCCACCGGAGCTTCATCGTGAACATGGCCCATGTGCGCAACGCACGTTACAGCGGCAACAACGAATTCACCTTCACCATGAGCAATGGGCAGCACCTGGTGAGCGGCCGCAGCTACCGGGACAAGGTGTCCGGAGCGCTTTCCAGCGGAGCGGGACCCACCTGAGCGGCAACGGCTCGTCACCCGGCCCAGGATGGATGGGACGAGGTGTTGGGAACGTTGTGGGTGCACCACCGGCCGCAGCAGGTTCCCGTCAACTTTGCAGCATACTCAATCCACAACCCTTGATGAAGGACCTTACCCTCGCTTTTGCGTTCGTGCTGTCGGCAGCGGCCACAACGGCCCAGACCACCTTCGAGCGCTACTACCCATTTGCCGGCGCCTTGGAGATGCAGGGCGGCATTGTGGATGCCGAAGGCCAACTGGTGGTGACCGCCACGGTGGAAGATGACCTGATGGTGATGCGTCTTCAGGAGAACGGTGAAGTGGAATGGTCCCGCCGATTCCCGCTGTTCACCGAGGAGGGCCTTTATGGCCCTGGTCTGGCCTCCACCAGCGAAGGCATTTTCCTGGCTGGCTTCACCATGGGCTTCGGCACCGCCTCCCGTGATGGAATACTGATGCACATCGGTTTCGATGGCACCCTGATCGGCACCAAGCGTCTCGATGTGGCCGGCGGATCGAACGCGTTCCACGGGGTGACGCCGCTGGGCCATGGCTTCCTGATCGCCGGCCGCTGCCAGCCCGGGGCCAACAGCTACGACATGTTCCTGGCCTCATTCGACTCCAGTGGTGAACTGGAGTGGACCAGCAGCTACGGCAGCTCGCAATGGGATTGGGCCTACCAGGCCATCCCCCTGGCCGATGGCGGACATGCGGTGGTGGGTTACGGCGATGGCCTGTCACCCCAGACCTCGGCCTATTTGGTACGTACCGATGCCGATGGCACCGAACTTTGGGCACGCGGGATCTACAGCACTGGAGCGGATGAGGGGTACACCGTGGCGGAGGATGTCCAGGGCAACCTGTACGTCGGCGGAAGGAGCCTTGGCATGGGTGTTACCCCGCCCAGCGTGTCCGGCTTCATCACCAAGCTCGATCCGGATGGCAACCACCTGTGGACGCGTGTACTGCCCCATTCCATTGAGATCACCAGTCTGAAGGCGAATCCCGGAGGTGGCGTCACCTGGCTGGCCCGTCCCCAGAACGTGACCGGCGGCTTCGGTGGCTACGATGTGGGCTGGGGCATCTTGGATGCGGATGGTGAAGCCGTAGTGACCAAGATCTATGGCCGCGCGGGTGACGATTACATCGGCAACATGGTGCCCGCCACCGGCGGTGGTTGGTACCTGTTCGGGGCCACCAACAGCTTTCCCACCGGGTGGGCCTTCCAAGTGATCCGCATTGATGAGAACGGTGAAGGTGGTTGTGCCGGGGGGGATTGGGACGTCGCTTGGCAGAGCTACACCCCCAACGTCACCCCGTTCAATAGCGTGGTCGATACGGGCTCCGAGGCAGTTACCGCGGAGTTCGGTTCCTCCGACCTCACCATCTTCGAACAGAACCCGTGCTGCGAAGTGCTGGCCGCCTTCACCGCACAGCAGGCACCCGGCAACCCCTATCAGTGGACCTTCACCAACACCAGCACGGCCGGATCGAGCTATGCCTGGGACTTTGGTGATGGCACCACCAGCACCGAGACCTCTCCCGTGCACACCTTCACCGGTAACGGCTCCTACTCGGTCTGCCTGACGGTGACCGGTGATTGTGGGAACAGCCAGACCTGCACACCGGTGGTGCTGACCGTGGGCGTGGAGGAACGCGACCAAGTGGTGCGCAGGGCCTTCCCCAATCCCGCCGACCACACCATCCGCATTGAGCTGGTGGACCAAACCGTTGTGCGTCGGATCACCGCGATCGACGCGCAGGGCCGCCGCGTGGACCGCAACTTCTCGGGAACCGTCTCCTCCGGTGTGCTGGTGAACGTGGATGACCTGGCATCCGGCAGCTATGTGATCGAACTGGAGCTCAGCACCGGCGCCCGCATGCATCTGCCGGTCATGGTCTCTCACCAATAAGCATGACCAGGGGCAGCAGCGATAACAGTGTGCGATGGG
>CAUJFM010000217.1 GCA_963169595.1 Bacteroidota bacterium
TGTTTCTGCTGGCGACCTGCCTTCTTCATGCGCTGTATGATGCACCTTTGCTCATCGGTGATATGGCTCATTCTTGCAACGGATTGGACCCCAGCACAAGGGTAGATCGTATCCTCCATTCAGAGAGGAGCGAGGGGCGAATGCCTCTCCTCCGCCTGAAGAAAAGATCAGTGGTCTTGTCGGTCTATCCGATTGCGGATATGAGTTGAATCCGTGGAAGACCTTGGCACAGCATTGTTGAATTGTCCGTTCCGCGCCAATGAAACACCCCATGCTCAAGAACCTCCTCCTGACCACCTTCCGCAACCTCCGGAAGCAGAAGCTCTACACCCTCATCAATCTGTCGGGCTTGGCCACCGGACTGGCCTGCTTCGTGTTGATCGGCCTATATGTGCAGTACCAGCGCGGTTTCGACCGCTTCGTGCCGCACGCCGACCGCGTGTACCGCGTGGTGGGCCAGATCGAAATGGAAGGCCAGGGCGAGCACAGCAGCAGCATGGTCTTCGGCCTGGGGCCTACGCTCTTCGCCGACCACCCCGAGCTGATCGAGCGCTATTGCCGCTGGTTCGACTTCCAGGACCCGCAACACACGCTGAAGGTGGGCGACAGCCTGAGCACCGACCGCATGTTCACCGAAAGCGGCCTCTATCTGGTGGACAGCACGGTGTTCGACCTCTTCGATTATCCGCTGATCGCCGGTGATCCAAAGACCGCGCTGGCCAAGCCGGGCAGCATCGTGCTCTCGCAGGAGCTGGCGAAGAAGTACTTCGGCGATGCCGACCCCATGGGTCAGCTGATGAAGTGGGACAACGCCATGGACGTGCAGGTCACGGGCATTTTGGGCGAGATCCCGAACGACTCGCACATCCAATTCGAGGGGCTGGTGAGCATGGGCACCATCCTGCAATTCTGGAAGAACATCGAGCGCAACAACTGGGTGTGGAACCCTTGCTGGACCTACGTGCGGCTGAAGGAAGGCATTACCAAGGCCGAGGTGGAGCGCGTATTCCCGGACTTCATCCACAAATACTACCCGGACTTCCTCAAGGACCAGATCGGCCACGAGTTGCAGCCGCTTGCCGACATCCACCTCACCAGCAAGCTCGATTTCGAGATGCACCAGAACGGCGATGCCGGTAGCGTGAACATCCTCTGGGCCATCGGCTTTTTCATCCTGGTGCTGGCCGCCGTGAACTTCATGAACCTGGCCACGGCGCGCAGCGCGTACCGGGCGCGCGAAGTGGGCGTGCGCAAGGCGGCAGGCGCCGCGCGCGGGCAACTGATCGGCCAGTTCCTGCTGGAGAGCGTGCTGATGAGTTTGATCGCTGCGGTGCTCGCCTTGTTGCTGATCAAGTTGCTGATGCCTGCGTTCAACTTGCTCGCGGGCGAGACCATTCCGCTGCCACCGATGTTGGTGCCCGGTGTGCTGGGCATCGCGGTATTGCTCGGTCTGCTCAGCGGCATCTACCCGGCCTTCTTCCTCAGCAACTTCCAGCCGGCCGTGGTGCTCAAGGGCAACAGCGGCGGCACCTCGCGCGGCCAGGCACTGCGCAAGGCGCTGGTGGTGGTACAGTTCGCCATCGCGCTGGTGCTCATCATCGGCACCGTGTTCGTGAAGAAGCAGCACGACCATCTGCGGAGCGTGGGGCTCGGCTTCAACAAGGAGCACGTGGTGTTGATCCCCGTGCGGGCGCCCATGGCCGATGTGTACTTGGCGGTCTATCCCGAACTGAAGAAGATCGGCGGCGTGAAGGCGGTGAGCTGGAGCAACGACATCCTCGGCAAGAAGCACAACACGCACGAGTTCAATTGGGGCGACATGGAACAGGGCAAGTGGACCTACCTGCCCGCCCTCTATTGCAACCCGGAGTTCCAAGAGGCGATGGACATCCAGCTCGTCGCCGGCCGTTGGTTCAGCCGCGACTTCCCCGGCGATGATTCACTGGCCGTGGTGATCAATGAGACCTTTGCCAAGCAGCTGCATCCCGATGATCCCGCCAAGGCCATCGGTGACCGGATGAACACCCCGCACGGCAGCGAGCGTGTGATCGGCGTGGCCAAGGACTTCGCCTTCGACCCCTTGTTCAAGGCCGTGCAGCCCTTTGTGTTCGATCTGACGAACAAGGACCAGGTCACCCAATGGCTGCGCTACATCTACATCCGCACCGAGGGAGGCGACCCCACGCCCGTGATCGAGGCTGCTCGCAAGGAGTGGAATGCGCGCACCACCAACTTCCCGTTCGAGTACCAATTCCTGGACGACCAGCTGGACTCCCAGTACGAAGCGCAGGGCCGCCTGGCGAAGCTCGTCGGCATTTTCTCGTTGCTCGCGGTGTTCATCGCCTGCCTCGGCCTCTTCGCGCTCGCCAGTTGGACCGCCGAGAAGCGCACGCGCGAGATCGGCATCCGCAAGGTGATGGGGGCGGATACGTTGCGCATCACCTGGGTGGTCACCCGCGACTTCCTGCTCTTGGTGCTCGTGGGTGCTTTGGTGGCCATGCCCTTGGCCTGGTTCGGCGTGGGCCGCTGGCTGGAGAACTTCGCCTTCCGCACTACCATCGAACCGCTTGTCTTCCTCGGCGCGGGACTGGTCGTGCTGTTGATCGCCACCTTCACCGTGAGCTTCCGCGCGATCCGGGCAGCGCAGACCGATCCGGTAAGGGCGTTGAGGTGTGAGTGATCGATCATGTCGATCCGGGCATCAAGGCGAGCTTCGAACACGCGCCATCACAGATCACGTCAACTCCTGGCGATAGCGCGCAATCGCTCCAGGAGCACCTGCGCCCGATCCGCAGCGATCATGGGCGACAGGTGGGCTTCGAGATACTCGTGAATGTGCTCCTCCTGGAGCAGTTCGGCCGAGCGCTCCATCAGATGATCCCGAATGTCGGTTGGCGCGGCCATGATCTCGTCCACGATACCCAGGCGGCTGTCCAAAACAAAAACAATGTCCTCGAAGTCCTTGCTCGTGCGCGGATCACCACCACGATCGTCATGCGCAGCGAACTTGGTGCCCAGGTAGTAGGGCGCAGTGAGCATGGCCAGAGAAGAGCCATCCGGTAGCGTGACTTTCACGGCATGCTTGATCCCTGGGATGTACCAACGGTTCGCGGGCATCAGCGCGGGCACATCGGTAGGCATGATGTCCACCGTGACGCCATGGAACCGATAACGGCAGTTGACCCCATCCTCTGGCGAGTGGTGGAAGCCGAGTTCCGCGAGGCGCTGCTCCAGACGAGCGTAGGCTCCGTACCCGACCGCTTCGATGACCAGGTCGATGTCTGATGTCGGCCGCGGACTATCTGCACCGGGGTCGTCGGCATAAAGGCTGATCGCCGCGCCGCCCACGAACACGACCTGGTCGCGCAACTCGCTCGATCCCGGCGGCCACCAGTTGCACGGCTTGGACGTTCACCACGTCCCGCATCATTTCAATCGTTTGGCCAGTTCCTTCTCGGCCTCGTTCCGTTCTCGAGCGCGGCCAACGCGCATCGCATCGGCAAGTGCCAGCAACTCGTGCAATACCGGGTCCTCCATCGCGGCTGCGGGTGCCCCTGTGTAGAGTGGAGCCAACGCCTGTCCTTGGGCCTGACCCTTGGCATAGGGCCACACGTATGGATCGGCTCCGGCGAACTTCGCGCGCAGCGGTGATGCCGCATGCGCCGTGGGCACCCCGCGGACCACACCGCCTGGCCGCACGGGGAACACGTAGGGCAGCCCGTACTTGAGGAATTCGAGCAGCGCCCCGCGCGACACCCGCCGACGCGTGCCATCGATCAAGTCCGCCAGCGCCGAACGTTTGAGCGAATTACTCACCTCGGCCGGGCTCAGGTGCAGCGCACGGGCCACCTCGGCCCCGGTCCACGGCTGGTCACCCAGCGCCACGATCTTCAACAAGATGGCCACATCCTGCGGCCGCATACCCTTGTGCTCGTTCATGATTCATGATTCATGAATCGCAAACATACGAGCTTTCAACAGGCCGGGGTCGCTTTCCGCACCACCATGGAGCCGCTGGTATTCCTCGGCGCGGGACTGGTCGTGCTGTTGATCGCCACCTTCACCGTGAGTTTCCGCGCGATCCTGGCGGCACAGACGGATCCGGTACGGGCGTTGAGGTGTGAGTGATCCTCATTGGACGGATCCCCCGATCTTCGCACCATGCCTGCAAAGTCCACCAAACCAGCCGGCCAACAACTGCTCAGTCGCTACCAACGCGCCGTGGATACCGAGGTCAATGCCCTGGCCTCCGGCGAACGCGACCGGTTGGCGGAGATCGGCGACCTGGCGCGGATCCTGGGCGTGGGGTCGCAATACCTGAGCCGCGCCGTGCGGCAGGCGAGCGGCATGAGCCCCTGCGACATCTACGAGGAACGCCTGATGCAGCTGGCCCGTGAGTTGTTGGCCGACCCCGCGCTCTCCGCCGCTGAAGTGGGCCGACGCCTCACCATGGACCCCTCCAACTTCGGCAAGTTCTTCAAGCGCTTCCAAGGCTGTACGCCGGGCGAGTTCCGCAGCCGGAACAGGATCCGTTGAGCGCAAAGGCTCACCATGCCCGGTCGCGCGCGTGTTGCTTCCTTCGCGATACGATCCACACCAAGGACCGATGCCGCGAACCCTCCATACCTGGATCCTGGCCCTGGCCTTCACGACCCTGGCCGCAGCCGCACCTTCCGGATCAACGATCACACATGACCAACAGACCACTTCGCAGATGACCGCACCGATCACCGACCCCACCGTGAAAGCCGCCATCGAGGCGCTGAACGCCCACGACAGCAAGGCTTGGGACGCCCTCTTCACACCAGGCGCCACTTTCAGCGACGATGGCCACGAAGGAAGCCTCAGCAACTTCAGCAACAATGCCTTCGGCAAGGGCAAGGAACGCTTCACCGCCATCGACAAGGTGGAGAACAACGGCCTGGATGTGTACGGCAGGCTGCACAGCGACTCCTGGGGCGACTTCAAGGCCTATTTCAAGTTCCGGGTGAAAGATGGCCGGATCACGCGGCTGGAGGTGGGGCAGGCGAATTACTGAATGCGCAGTGGTGAGGAAGAGAGGAAGTGAAGATGTGAAGATGTGAAGGTGGACGGGGCTGTTGCCTTCAGCTCTTGTACGCGACTACTTCGATGGGAGATCGATCCTTGTCACAGGCGCGGCTGAAGCGACCCGTTCGCAGATGACGACCCTGCAAAGGCCAACGTATATCTTGACCGACAGAACCATTAACCCATGGACATGAGCATGATCCTGCGCATCGTGAACGGCGGCCTCATTCTTTTCATGGCCTGGATGAGCCTGCGGGCCGGCTGGGGCATGATCACCAATAGCCCGGCGATGGTGCAGTTCTTCGAGCCCTTCGGCACGGCGGCGGTGCTGCGCCAACTGCTGGGCGTGATCACCGTGGTGGGCTGCCTGATGATGTTCCACCCGAAGACCTTTGTCTGGGGCAGTTGGCTGAACCTGGGCGTGGTGATGTTCCTGC
>CAUJFM010000218.1 GCA_963169595.1 Bacteroidota bacterium
CTTTGGTCCGCGCTTCGATCCACAACTGGCTAACAACGACCAACACGTTATCAGTCTCCCCCAGACCCCCTCGTTGAAAACCCAACAACATCAACTTCATCAGCAATAATGGTGATGACACACTTTATCTAACAGACCCCCCGCCTCCAGAACTGAAGGTTGGCGGCATTCCACTCGCCACTCGCTACTCGCCACTACATTCGCCAACATGCTTCGTTCGCACGTCTTCGCCCTTTGCACGCTCCTCGCCACAGCGAGCTTCGCCCAAGACTCCCCCCGCTACGGCCGTGACAAGTTCCGCCAGCTCGACCAGGAACTGCCCACGCCCAACGAGCAGCGCACCGCCAGCGGCGCCCCCGGCCACGCCTATTGGCAGATGAAGGCCGACTACGACATCAAGGTGGAGATCGACGACGCCACCCAGAAGCTCACCGGCAGCGAGACCATCACCTACCACAACCAGAGCCCCGACAAGCTGGAGTACCTCTGGCTGCAGCTCGACCAGAACATCTTCGAGCCCGGCAGCGACGCCAACCTCATCCGCACGGGCACCATCGGCGACAGCGTGAGCCTGAAGACGCTGGAGCGCTGGACCCAGCCTTTCGATGGCGGCTTCCGCATCACCAGCGTCACCGATGCGGCCGGCGCCAAGCTGAAGTACACCATCAACAAGACCATGATGCGCATCGACCTGCCCAAGCCCCTGGCCCCCGGCGCGGTCTACAGCTTCAAGGTGGCCTGGTGGTTCCCCATCAACGACCGCGACAAGGTGGGCGGCCGCAGCGGCTACGAGCACTTCCCCGAGGAGGACAACTACCTCTACACCATCGCGCAGTTCTACCCGCGCATGTGCGCCTACATGGACTACAGCGGCTGGATGCACAAGCAGTTCCTCGGCCAGGGCGAGTTCACCCTCGACTTCGGCGACTACACCCTCAGCATCACCGTGCCCAGCGATCACATCGTGGGCGCCACCGGCACGCTGCAGAACGAGAGCGCCGTGCTCACCGCCGCCCAGCGCGAGCGGCTCGCCAAGGCCCGGAAGGCCGACAGCCCCGTGATGATCGTGACGCCCGCCGAGGCCGCCGAGGCCGAGAAGAACAAGGCCACGGGGAAGAAGACCTGGGTGTTCAAGTCGCAGAACGTGCGCGATGTGGCCTTCGCCAGCAGCCGCAAGTTCATCTGGGACGGCATGAACCAACCGGTGGGGAAGAACAACGTGCTCTGCATGAGCTTCTACCCCAAGGAGGGCAACCCGCTGTGGGAGCAGTACAGCACCAAGGTGGTGGCGCACACCATCAAGACCTACAGCAAGTACACCATCGACTACACCTACCCGGTGGCCATCAGCGTGCACACCGACCGCATCGGCATGGAGTACCCCATGATCTGCTTCAACGGCGGGCGGCCCGAGAAGGACGGCACCTACAGCGAGCGCACCAAGTATGGCATGATCGGCGTGATCACGCACGAGGTGGGACACAACTTCTTCCCCATGATCATCAACTCCGACGAACGGCAGTGGACCTGGATGGACGAGGGCCTCAACACCTTCGTGCAATACCTCACCGAGCAGGAGTGGGACAAGGACTACCCCAGCTGGCGCGGCAAGCCCCGCAACATCGTGGATTACATGAAGGGCGACCCCAACGCCGCGCCCGGCCAGGAGAAGGCGCGCATCGAGCCCATTATGACCAACAGCGAGAGCATCACGCAGTTCGGCAACAACGCCTACGGCAAGCCCTGCACGGCGCTCAACATCCTGCGTGAAACGGTGATGGGCCGCGAGCTCTTCGACCATGCCTTCAAGACCTATTGCGAGCGCTGGAAGTTCAAGCACCCCACGCCGGCCGACTTCTTCCGCACCATGGAGGATGCCAGCGGCGTGGACCTCGACTGGTTCTGGCGCGGCTGGTTCTACACCACCGACAATGTGGACATCGCCATCACGGGGATGAAGTACAAGCGCATGGACCCGCGCGACCCGGTGGCTGCCAAGGAGCTGCAGCGCCAGGACAAGGCCGCGGAAGTGCCCGACCTCAGCCGCCAGCGCAACATCGAGGCGAAACTCGATTTCGTGGTGGACCGCGACACCACCACACGCGACTTCTACAACCGCTTCGATCCGCTGAAGGCCACCGAGCGCGAACTGGCGGCCTATGAGAAGTGGAAGGCGGGGCTCACGGCCGAAGAACAGGCGCTGCTGGGCCAGGACCTGCACCTGTACGAGCTCGCGCTGAAGAACATCGGCGGGTTGGTGATGCCGGTGATCCTGGAGTGGACCTATGTCGACGGCACCACCGAGGTGGAGCGCATCCCCGCCGAGCTGTGGAAGACCAGCGACGAGGTCACCAAGGTCTTCGTGAAGCGCAAAGAGGTCACGAGCGTCACCCTCGATCCCTTCCTCGAGACCGCCGATTGCGACCTCAACAACAACAACTGGCCGCCGCGCATGGTGCCCACCCGCTTCGATGTCTTCAAGGAACGCGAGTGGCGCCGCCCCAACCCCATGCAGGAGGAGCGGAACCGGCAGACGGGCGGGGAGATGAAGGGGCGGTGATCATCATGCATCCGACAGCCAGTCAACTGTTATCGGAGGTTCTCACCTGGACCCAAGTACAGGAAAGTGATCGGTATTTCTCGACCAGTGCATACCCAGAGAACCGCTGTAGGCTCCGTATGAATGATTTTCCGGATGAACCACTTTGGACCCTGCTTATCGATGGTGAGGAGTATCACTTCGATGATCAGCCAATGTGTTGGACGATCAATTACCTAAGCGCATAGATATTCAAGACTGGTGTGGGCGTGCCCCCGGCCCAAGTGCAGCCGGGGTCGCGTGCTGCGCTGTAGCCGTCTTGCCATGGCCAGCGGCTGCGGCACTGCGGGGTCTGCTCGTTCCTTGCAGCCTCCTCATTGCTCGCATCCACATGGCCCTGCCTACGCCGGGCTGCCGCTTCGCCCGCTCACGCGATCACCGCACCTCCACTACCCGCACCGCATAGGGGTCCGGCGCCGAAGGCCGACCCAGCTTGGGGTGCGGCATCTGCCTGAACCGGTACTTCCCAGGCGGCAACGCCTTCATGGTGAAGCCAAAGGACTGCGGCTTGATGTCCGTGCAGAGTTCCCCCGGCAGCTGGCCGAAGTACAGGAACACATCGCGCGTTCCATCGTCCTTGGCCGTCGGTTGCACCTCCGCATAGGCCTCGTAGCGCCCGCAGGAGCCACCGATCCAATGGAAGGTCACGGTGATCTCGTCGCTGCTCGTGGGATCTTTCGGCACGATCGTGAGCGCGGCTTCTGGTATCTCCGTCCAGATGCTGTCGGGGTCCACGGTGAACTCGATCACTTGGCTCTGCTCCACATAGCGGAAGGTGCGCGGGTCGATGGTGTTGCGCACGTTCTCCACGGCGGCCGGCTCCCACCAGCTGCTCAGTTGCAGCACCCGTTTGAATTCGCGGTCCAGTTCGGGGTAGGCGCTGCCGTTCAGGTCCACCCGGTGGATGCTGCCATCGGTCTCGATGGTCACCAGTGCCGAGAGCTTCACCCGGGCATTGGTGCGCTCGATCAATGGCTTGCTGAAGTGCGCGCGGATGAAGCGATCGAAGTTGGCCGGGCCGCCGGGATAGCTGGTTTCACGCGCCGCTGTGGGTGGCACACGTGGGTAGCGCTTCACGAAGGGCATCAGGTCAAGGATGCGCACTTCGGAGTGCATCCTACCGCCGCGTGAATAGACCAACAGCCCACCATGGCAGGCCAGGGTATCCGCCGCGCCGAACGGATGCTCCAGGTTCCAGCCGGGCCGCCGGGCATCGCGCCTTTGCAGGTCCTCCGCCTGGTCCGAAAGGCATTTCATCAGGCGACGGCTGTCCAGTTCGAAGTTGCCTTGCGTGAATGGCATGCGCAGGGTAAAGCCGAACAGCGACGGGGTGTGGTCGATGTGAAGGTCCATCAAGGTACCACCGGGCAGGTACTTCACGCGCCACGGATGGTCTGCGCTGGAGGCATGCACTATGAACGAAAGCACGCTGTCCCCCTGCGCAGGTCGGAGCTTGTCCGCCAGCAGGGTGTCGTTCCCGGGCGAGAACACCATGTACTGCGCCACGCCGTTGCGGAACAGCTCATGGTCGAGGGTCACCACCACATGGGGGGGGTGCTCCATCGGGCCGGGTTGTGACCGAACGGCCAAGGTCAGCAGCAAGCACCCGGACAGGATCGCATAGTTCATGGCCGGCAGTACACGGCGGAAGGCGCCAGGTTCACCGGTTGGTGACCACTTCATGGCCGTTCCTTGTCGCGGCCAGCAGGATGTCCTGGATCCGATGTCCCACGGCATCCCACGAAAGCTGCTGGTCGTGGTGGTCGAAGGCAGCAAGCGCGGTCCGTTCGTACAGGTCCGGATCGCTGAAGTGCTCGGCGATGTGCGCGGCATACTGGTCCGCTGTGGCGTGGTAGGGGAACAGCCTACCGTTCACGCCATCCAACACGGCATTGGACACCCCGCCCGAATCACGCGCCAGACTGGGCACACCCATGGACGAAGCCTCGGCGTACACGATGCCGAAGCACTCCGCCAGGCTCGGCACGATGAGGAAGTGCGAACGTTCGTAGAGGGACAGCAATCGGGCCAGGTCCCGGCGGTCCTGTTTGTTCAGGAAGGGATGCACCTCCAGGTCAGGGTGGCGCACGCCTGGTGGCGGGGAACAGCCCACCACGGTGAGCCGTGCCTGGATGCCCAATTGCCGAAGGTCCTGGAGCACCTCCAGCGCGAGGTCGCCGCCTTTCCGGATCCAATCCACACCCACCAGCAGCAGTTCGCAGCGCTCCCGGCTGCGTCCCTGGATGTTCCGGAGTATCGTCGTTCGGCCGCGCTGATAGGGCAGGTTGCTGCCAAAAGGGATCACATGCACCTTGTCGGGGTCCGCGCCGTAATCCTCCACCGCACTGCGGGCCGCCCAGTCGCTGGTGTAGATCACGCGCCGGGCGTTCTGGATCGCGCTCCGCTCCAGGTATTCCGCTTCCGCGATCCGGTCCGGGTGGTAATGCGCGAGATCGGGGTATAGCGCCAGCAGCCCCTTGAAGGTGGCATCCGTGTAGAACACCATGGGGCGGTCCGTGACCACCATGGACAGGGGGATGCTGCTGGGGGAGAACAGCAGGTCGGATGGGGTCCTCTCCAAGTGGGTCATCACCGCATCACCGATCCGGTTGGCCGTCACGAGGGTGCGTTCCACGGTGTAATGGTCGCCGCCGGTGAGCACGTTGGAGAGGTTGCGGATGGCCTTGCCCACCAGTCGGTGGCGTTTGCGGATGTTCCGCAGCACGGACAGTTCGTGGCCCTGCCCCTTCAGGGTGCGCAGCAGGAAATGTTCCGTTCCCGACCAAGCGGTCACATCGGCCGGGTCGTGGATCGACGCGAACGAGATGCGCAGCGGCTGATGTGATGACGATCGTTCCAACGCAGTAGGGCGCGTTCGGGACCGAAGCTCCACTCGCTGCGGTCCACGAACTTACGAAGATGGGGCTTGTGGGGGCTGCGGGTCAAGCGGCTGACCTTGTACGGGGCTACTACCTTCGCCCACATGGCAGGGAATACGATCGGACAGCTCTTCCGGCTCACCACCTTCGGGGAAAGCCACGGCAAGGCCTTGGGTGGCGTGGTGGATGGCTGTCCGGCCGGATTGGAGCTGGACCTGGAGGCCGTGCAACATGAGCTGGACCGGCGTCGTCCGGGCAGTACGCCCTTGGGCACCGCGCGCACCGAAGGCGACCGGGTGGAGTTCCTCAGCGGGATCCTGGACCGCACCACCCTGGGAACGCCCATCGGCTTCAGCATCGCCAACCACGATGCCCGTAGCAGCGATTATGACCACCTGAAGGAGGTGTACCGTCCGGGCCATGCGGACCGCACCTGGCAGGAGAAGTACGGCATCAGGGACCACCGTGGTGGTGGCCGCAGCAGTGCCCGCGAAACGGCCGCCCGCGTGGTGGGTGGGGCCATTGCCCGCCAGCTGTTGGTGCGCCATGGGGTCGGGGTACGGGCCTATGTGTGCCGCGTGGGCGAGGTGGCCCTGGAGCTCCCCTCGGGCCAGTTGCTCCTCGATGATCGGTGGAACGATCCCGTGCGTTGCCCGGATGCCCCCACCAGCGCCCGCATGGCCGCGCTCATCGAGCAGGTCCGCAGCGAAGGCGATTCCGTAGGCGGGGTGGTGGCCTGCCGGGTGGATGGCCTGCCCGTGGGCCTTGGTGAGCCCGTGTTCGACCGGTTGGAGGCCGATCTGGCCAAGGCCATGCTGGGCATCAATGCCACGCGGGGCTTCCAGCTCGGGAGCGGCTTCGGGGCCGCCAGGCTGCGCGGGTCCGAGCACAACCGTTTGTCCCAGGGAGGCACATTGGGCGGCATCAGCGATGGTTCCCCCCTCTACTTCGAGGTCGCCTTCAAGCCGCCCGCCACCATCGCCAAGGCCCAGCGAGCGCTCAACACCGCGGGGGAGGAGGTCCTGTTGGAGGCCAAGGGGCGCCATGACCCCTGCGTGGTTCCCCGTGCGGTGCCCATCGTGGAGGCCATGACCTGCCTGGTGCTGGCAGACCATTTGCTGCGCCAGCGAGCGGCCCGCGTGTGATCCGTGGGGATGCTGGCTTGTCAACCAACGGGGCGTGAACAACCCCGGACCGGTGCGCCACAGCACCACCACCGGCGAGGAACGAT
>CAUJFM010000219.1 GCA_963169595.1 Bacteroidota bacterium
AGATCCGCATGGGCAAGGGAGGTGTAGGGCCTGTGGACTACCTGACACCGGCCGAGGAACGTTTCCCCATCATCGATCTGCGCGCGGGCTTCCACCCCAAGAGACCGCTTCCGCCGGAGGTCACAGCCGTGCCCCCGTACGCCCAGATCTTCGCGGACCGGCATGGCTTCCAGCCCCGCCTGAGCGTGATCGACCTGGTGTGCAACCTCGGGCCACGCGCCCAAGAGCAACTTCGTGCCGGAACATGAGCTTGTTCGGGGACCTCCTTCGCGTACGGGCATGCCTTGATGGCATTCATCCCATGGCCGAAAGCGCCTGGCAGGACCTCACCACACGCCTGCGGGAGCGGCGCTGGCCCAAGGGTGCGGTGATCACGGGCGTGGGCGATGTGCAGCGCGACCTGCTCTTCGTGCTCGAAGGGGTTCAGTACAGCTATTTCCTCAAGGACGACAAGCCTTATGTGATGGCCTTCACCTACCCGGTCGGCATCAGCGGCATCCCGGAGTCCTTCCTGTCACAAGGGCCAAGCACGTACATCCTGGAGGCCATCAGCGACACGCGTGTACTGGCCATCGCCCATGCGGACCTCCAACACCTATACGACGCCCATCCCTCGATCGAACGTCTTTTCCGCAAAGTGGCGGAAGGGATGCTGATCGCCACCGCCCACGGCCGATACCGCCAGGTGAGCACCAGCGCCGAGGAACGCTTCCGGCAGTTCGCCGCGCAGAGCGCACACCTGTTCCAACTCGTGCCGCACAAGCTCATCGCCAGTTACCTCGGTATCCACCCGACCAACCTGAGCAAATTGTACAACCGCATTCGGATCTGAGAAGTTGGTCCGCACCAAGAACTTCGGATCGGGTCAGTAGGAGCTTTGGGCCATGATCACCCACCCCGCCTGGTTGGACCGGAATGAATACCCCTTCACCGGTCGCAGGTTCGTTCACCCCGATGGCCGCATCCACTACGTGGACGAAGGCGCGGGTCCCGTCATGCTCTTCGTGCACGGCACCCCGGACTGGAGCTTCGGCTTCCGGCACCTGATCAAGGCCTTCCGCTCCACGCACCGCTGCATCGCCCTCGACCACCTGGGCTTCGGGCTCAGCGACAAGCCCGGGAACGCGGACTACACCGTTGCAGCGCATGCCCGACGGCTCCAAGCCTTCATCGACCATCTTGGACTGAAGGACCTCACCCTGGTGGCCACCGACTTCGGCGGCGGTATCGGCCTGCCGCACGCCTTGAAACATCCACAGAACGTGAAGGGCCTCGTGCTCTACAACACCTGGATGTGGGACCTGATGCCGGACATGCGCTTCAGTCGTCCAAGCGCGATCATGAACTCATGGCTCGGCAGGCTCCTGTACCTGCGCTTCGGATTCAGCGTGAACGTGATGATGCCCAGCGCATACGGCGACCGGTCGAAGCTGACGAAGGCGCTGCAC
This sequence comes from Bacteroidota bacterium, assembly GCA_963169595.1. Classification (GTDB taxonomy): domain Bacteria; phylum Bacteroidota; class Bacteroidia; order Flavobacteriales_F; family PHOS-HE28; genus PHOS-HE28. Next base: position 1,449 of record CAUJFM010000219.1, read on the forward strand.
GCGCACTACAAGAACGTCCTGCCCGATGCCGCTGCACGCACGGCCACCTTCGCCTGTGTGCAGGAGATCGCGAACGCCGGGCCATTCTGGAACGAGCAATGGCGCATGATCCATCGGCTGCGCGCCATCCCCACACTGCTGTGCTGGGGCATGAAGGACCGCTTCTTCCCTACCGACCTGCTTGAACGATGGAAAGAGGCCCTGCCGCATGCGCAGGTGGAGAAGTTCGCCAGTACCGGGCACTTCGTGCACGAAGAGGCGGCAACAGAGCTAACGAAAGCCATGCAACGACACCTGGAGGCCGCATCCCATCGGTGACATCCGTTTTTTGTAACACACTTGTTACAAACATTGATGTTACACAAGGCGCAAGGATCGAGGCCAGGATCGTTCGCTGATCCCCATGAACAGGGACAGCCGCACCAACGGCAGCTCGATCGTGCAGCGGTAGCGCGCCTACATTTACCCGCAAGACCCTTCACCATGACCGCCGACCTCGGCCCCACGGTCCTTTCCATCCTGCTGGGTATCGCCTTGGCAGCGGCCTGCGGTTTCCGCGTCTTTCTGCCGTTGTTCATCGCCGCCCTGTTCACCAGGTATGATGTGGGCGGCATCGGCCTGAACGGAAGTTTCGCTTGGATGGCCGAATGGCCCGCCGTGATCGCCTTAGGTGTGGCCACTGTGATGGAACTGCTGGCGTACTACATCCCCTTCGTGGACCACGCGCTGGACGTGGCCGCCGTGCCGCTGTCCATGGTCGCCGGAGCCACCATCGCCCTCGGCAGCTTCGTGGACCTGCCACCCTACGCTGCGTGGGTCCTGGCCATCGTGGCGGGCGGCGGCCTGGCCGGTCTGGTAAGCGCCGGTACCGCCACCACGCGCGTGGCGAGCACGACCACCACCGCCGGTCTGGGCAATCCGGTGCTGGCCACCGCCGAAACGGGCGGTGCGGTCGCCCTCAGCCTGCTCGCCTGGTTCCTGCCCTTGATCGCCGGCGTCCTTCTGCTCCTACCGGTCGTGCTGGCCGTACGGCGGCTGGCCCGTGGAAAAGGCTGAAACGACCTTGGACCCGCGCTGGACCTGGTTCGGCAGGTGGCCATAAGCTGGCTGAATGGCAATGAGGTAACATGCCCAGGCGCGGCGTGGATGAAGCAGGCGGCGACGATGCCGTTCGTGAGCGCGGCGACGAAGAAGTGAAATGCGATTAACCGCAACGACGCAACGAGCGCAACGGTCTCGCCAAGTTGGCTGATCGTTGAGGTGAAAAACCTCGCCCGTACTTTCGGCTTCGATGGAACAGAAGATCGATCCGAAGGCTTTCAAGGAACACTACGCTGATTTCGTTGATCGCGCGGCACGCTACGCTGACGGAATGCCCTTCACCGGTTTCGATCACCCGATGGTCGATCCCCGGGAGAGCTACAAGAAAGAAGTCCATACCGACGCAAGAGCCAGGCTGCTGTCCAAAACCTGGCGGCCAGAGGACATTGCTTCAGGCTTGATCCATGAGCGCGTGGACGACGCCCTCATGGCTGAAGTGGTGCATAGGGAGCAAGTCATCAAGAACAATCTGGTCGATTGGCGGGCAAGAGATGACTACAAAAAGCATCCACGTTCCCAAGCGGTGGATCAAGTCATCTACGACCTGTTCAAGGACAAACGAAAACCTGGAACCTGCTTTGAGGATCTGTTGGCCTTTGACCTTCCCGTGGACTTTGTTTCCTACTTGTTCTTTCTGAAGGATCGCAATCAGTTCTTGCCCATGCGGCCGTCGGCTTTCGACTATGCCTTTGAACTACTAGGCGTCGAAGGCTTCAAGTTGTCGGGCAAGGCATCATGGGGCACATACCTAGTGTTCATCGATCTCATCAAACAAGTCCAAGTGCTGTTGAAGGCCAAGCTCAGTGGGCCTGTTGATCTGCTCGATGCACATTCGTTCGCATGGACCATTGGGCATGTTTTCCCGAAATGGGATGCTGAATTCGACGAGGACGAAGAGGAAAGTGAACAAGCGGGCACAAGCCCGACCGCCCGCTCCGGCTCGAAGGAACCTTCTCCCTCAGCACCCGTTGTCATCCAGCCTGAGTTCGAGGCCATCCTTTATCCAGAAGGAAAGGAACGATTCATTGAACATCGAAAGGCCGAACACATTCGCAACCCGGAGTTGGTTCGAGCGGCGAAGGAGCAGTTCCTGGCAAGAGACCCACATATGTGCTGTGAAGTGTGCGGCTATTCCTTCTTCCTGACTTTCGGAGCGGCCGGAGCGGGGTACATCGAAGCGCATCACACAGTCCCTGTCCACACCATGCAACCTGACCATTTGAGCCGTGTGGAAGATCTGGCCATGGTTTGTTCCAATTGCCATGTCATGCTTCACCGGATAGATCCTTTGCCAACGATAGAAGAACTCAGGCGGCGATTGCTCCGCCAGCGGTAGGAACAACCTATCGAACGGGATCGGCATTCCGCGTGAGCGATCGCAGCGGCACCCCACAGGCCGGTAATCCGGCCGAGGAGTACAGCGGAGAGCGCGACCCGGCTGCATTTGAGCCGGGGCACGCCCGAACCCTCCCACTATCCAAGTTCACGTCCGATCTTCGCACCAAGCCATCAGCTAATCCGCTCATCGGCTAATCAGCTAATCAGAACATGGCCGAAAAGCAAGACATCGACTTCAACAAGAACGAAGACTTGAACAAACTGAAGCTGGGTGACCTCAACACCCGCTTGAAGAAGATCCACCTTGGCGGCGGCGAGAAACGCATCGCCGACCACAAGGCAAAGGGCAAAATGACGGCGAGAGAGCGCATCGACGCCCTGCTCGACCCCAAGAGCCCGCGCATCGAGATCGGTGCCTTCGCGGCCGATGGCATGTACAAGGAGCACGGCGGTGCGCCTTGCGCCGGTGTGGTGGTGGTGATCGGCTACGTGAGCAAGCGCCAGTGCATCGTGGTGGCCAACGACGCCACCGTGAAGGCCGGCGCCTGGTTCCCCATGACGGGCAAGAAGAA
>CAUJFM010000220.1 GCA_963169595.1 Bacteroidota bacterium
GCGATCATGGCGGAGCAGAGCGTGGCCAAGAACGTGGAACGAAGAGCCATGTTGGTGGAGTTGAGGTTCATCGGAACGGTGTACTGGTTTGATCCCGGATGGGAACATCCTCCTATCGTTGATACAAGGTACATGTGAACATGGCTTGGGGAATGATGATGCGTTGCAGGTCTTGCCCACAGCACGTTCCGATCGAGGGGAGATGGTGCCAACGTCGGAGGGGTCCGCAGTGGAACGGCGCTATTGGCCGGCACGGGATAGGTGGTCTGGAGACGGTTGCGAAAGAGGTCTCCCAACGAGACAGAAACACCCAAATGCCCGAAAACCGGTGCCGCGAATTGCGGGCATCGGGTTCGGGAACGAGGCGAAGCTACAGCCGCGACGTTCTGCCCCTTACGAGTGGGTCACGAACAAGAGCCTTCCTCCTGGTTCGCCAGAAATGAACCCTAACGGGTATAATTCAGATGTGTGCTGGCCATTTGACTCCATATCAAACCCTATCGGGTATATAAACGTTCAATAATTCAAAAATGTATCTATATTGCACCCGATGGGGTATCCTATGAGCACGGAATCACTTGCAACCTTCGTGGCTTCCAAGCGAAAAGCCCTGAAGCTTACCCAGCCCCAACTGGCCGACAGGGCGGGCGTGGGCCTGCGTTTCTTACGCGAATTGGAGGCTGGCAAGGCCACCCTGCGCATGGACAAGGTGAACGACGTGCTGCGCCAGTTCGGCCACGAGTTGGGACCGGTCCCTATGACCCACCACGCTACGAACGATGCGAGCGGCTAAGGTCCTGCTGCGCGATGAGTGGGTCGGCATCCTGTGGGAGGAGGATCGCGAGTACGTGTTCAGCTACCGGCCCAACTATGCGACCAAGAGTGGCGCTGAGCCGGTGAGCCTTACGCTGCCGGTGCAGGAAGCGTCGTTCCGCAGCCCCGTGCTCTTTCCCTTCTTCGATGGGCTGGTCCCCGAAGGCTGGATGCTGAGCATCGCCGAGAAGAGCTGGAAGGTGAACCCGCGCGATCGCATGGGCCTCTTGCTCGTGTGCTGCAAGGACTGCATCGGCGCAGTGAGCATTGAACCGATGGACAACCCGCAACGCGATGGTGAGCGCTAAGTGCTACGGTTGCTACCAAGCGCTCGGCGCAGCAGAGCAGCGTTATCATGCCCGGTGCAGCCGCAAGCTCTTCGGCACGCCGGTACCGCCGACATTGCCGTTCACGGAGCTGGATATCCTAGGCCTTGCTGAACAGAGCGTGTTGCGAAGCGCAACGGTGGCCGGTGCGCAAACGAAGTTGTCGCTCGGCCTTATGCGCGGCGACTCTTCCGCATCGCCAGACCGCTTCACGATACTTGGTGTCTGGGGCAGCCACATCCTGAAGCCGCCCACGCCGAATTATCCGCACATGGTGGAGCTGGAAGACCTCACCATGCACCTCGCTGAGCTGGTCGGCATCCGCACCGTGCCGCATGGTCTATTGCCGATGGAAGATGGAACGCTCGCGTACATCACCCGTCGTGTGGATCGCATTGGCAAGCCCGGTGGCCGCAAGGTGACCAAATTGCACATGGAGGACATGTGCCAGCTCACCGAGCGCTTGACCGAGCACAAGTACAGGGGCTCGCACGAGCAGATCGCCAAAGCCATCACTCGGTTTGCGCAGAATACGCTGTCCGACCAGACCATCTTCTACGAGCAGGTGCTCTTCAGCTTCCTCACCGGCAACGCCGACATGCACCTGAAGAATTTCTCGCTACTGAAAGAAGTGGAAGGTCACTACAGCCTGAGCCCAGCGTACGACCTGTTGCCGTCCTCGCTGCTGATCAACGAGACGGAAGAATTCGCCCTTACCCTCAACGGCCGGAAGAGCAAACTCACTCGTTCAGACTTCGAGACGGCCATGCGTGCGGCGGGCCTGAACGATCGCGCCATCGCCAACCTCTTCAACCGCTTCGCGAAGGCGCTGCCGAAGTGGTATGCGTTCATTCCGCTCAGCTTCGTGCCGGAGGAACTGCAGGAGCGGTACATCAAGCTGATTGACGATCGCGCGGAGCGGATGGGCTTGTGACCGTGGCGCTACTTCCCCTCCAACCCCTGCGCCAGTTCGTGCATCTTCAGCACCGTGTTCCAGTTCCGTGCGGTGTGTACCACGCCGATGCCCTTATCGAACTTCTCGCCGAGCTTGCTGGTACCGAAGCCGTGCGGCGTGTGCAGGTAGCACACCACCAGGCGTCCGATTGGCGGGAGGACCATCTCCTTCATCGCCTCATCGCGCACGGCACGAACGGGTCTGAGCTTCACGGCTTCCGTATTCGGACCATCGAACCAACGGGCTATGCGGACATCGGAGCGGTAGGGTCAGATGAGGATGTGGAGCAGCTCAGATGGACTGGTCGCTGAAATGCCCGGACCCCGGTGCCCGTTATCCCGGTACTGCAAGCTGGAACAGGCGAGACATGGGAAGACCAACAGGACCCGCCTCACGGCACCTCATGGACCGGACTATTCAACCGGAGAGGTCCATTCTCCTCCCCGGACCTCACCACCCATACCGATCACGCGGTAGCATGCCGCAACTCGGCTTCCAGGGCCACCGCCTTCGGGAAGAGGATATTGTTCTCCAGATGGATGTGCCGATGCAGGTCCTGCTCGAACTCCTTCAGCAGGACGAACGCGGCGCGGTAGGTGTTGCAACCATCGGCAGGCGGGTTGTATCCGCTGGTCTGTGCGGCGATCCGCCGGAAACGTTCACCTTCTTCATCGTGCTCGTGCATCATCATGCGCACGGGGTTCTCCACGGTGCCGAAGCCGGGCACGGGCGGTGCGCTCCCCTCGCGCTTGGCCAGTTCAAGGCGGGTGATGAAAGGGAAGAGGATCAATTCCTCCTTCTTCATGTGCGTGGCCATGGCTCCGGCACAACCCTCAAACTCGCGAGCGACCTCGAAGAGTTCCGGATGTTGCCCACCATGCACCTTGCACAGCTTGGTGAGGTACTGTTGCAGCACCGGGGTGCGCTGGTTGTTGTATCCGTGATGATCGCGCTCCACGTGCTCGGCCAGGCGGGTGCGCGACCAGGAGTTGGGGTCATCCGCAGGCGCGCCGTCGCGGTCCAGTGTCGCTTTGATCTCGTTCTCCAACGTGGCGGGGTCGATACCCTTGGCACTGCATACTTCCTGGATGGTACGGCCACCCTTGCAGCAGAAGTCGA
>CAUJFM010000221.1 GCA_963169595.1 Bacteroidota bacterium
GAGCTTCTGCCGGATGTAGAGAGCGCCTGCGGCCGGATCGGCCTGCACCAAGGCCATCAGTGACGGGCAGGGTGCGCTGTACAGCAGGCCGATAACCCCGGCGGTGAGCGGGCTGGCGAAGCTGGTGCCGCTCGTGCTTCCGTAGCCGCCGCCGATGCTGGTGGTGCGCACGTTCTCACCCGGCGCGCCCACATCGATGGTGGTGGCGCCATATGCGCTGAAGGTGCGGTTGTCCACGTTGTTGGTGGCGGTGACGCTGATCAGGTAGTCGCTGGAGCAGGCCGTGGGCAGGTCGCCCACCACATCCACGTTCACGTTGTTGTTGGCGGTGGCCCCGCAACTGAGCACACCGGCGGTGCCCAGCGTATCGTACATCGCACACCACAGTGGCGAATCGGCCGGGTCGCCACCATCGATGCCCCAGCTGGCGTTCGTGGCCACCACGAAGGCGCCCTTCCCTCCGCCGGTCGTGTTGTAGAGCCTGCGCATCACCAGGGGATAGGTGTAGGCCGCCAGCACATCGCTCTCGGCGGCACTGGCATAGTCCACCACCATCATCTTCACCGCCCAGTTGGCGCCCGATACTCCGGTGCCATTGTTCCCCGTGGCTCCGATCATGCCGGCCACCTGGGTGCCGTGGCTTCCGCCGTACACCACATCGTTGTTGCCGCCCGGGTTCCAGCCCCGTCGGTCGTCCACGTAACCGTTCTGGTCATCGTCGATGCCATTGCCGGCCACCTCACCGGTGTTGAACCAGCCATTGGCGATCAGGTCCGGGTGGGGCAGGTCGCTGTTCTCGATGATGCACACCACGATGCTGTCACCCGCAGCCGTGACACCGCCCGTGCTGATGTCCCACGCGGTCTCACTGCCGATGTTCTGGTGATGCCACTGCTGGCCGTACTGCGCATCGTTGGGCACCGCCCGCTCGCGCACCACATGGTTGTTCTGCGCCAGTTGCACGCTGGGGTGGCGGGACACGGCACGCAGCATCACGTCCTGCGGCACCGTTCCGGGTTGGAAGCGCAGCAGCCAGGCACGCATGGGGGCGCTCACCTCGCGCACCACGGAGAAGCCCGTGGTCGCGCCATCCACCTGTCCCAGTTCCCGGGCCACCCGTTGTGGGTCCTCGCCGGGCTTCATCATCACGAGCAGATCACCGGGGATGTAGGCCGGACCCTGACCCATCACGGTCAGGGTCTGCATCAAGGTCAGTGCGACGACAGGGAACAGGTTCCTCATGGGCTTGCGGGTTACATTCAAATCTACACGATGGACGTCCGGGACCCGGTGATCCGTTGTCACCGGACGGCAAGGAAAACAGGTGGAACTTGGAAGGCTGGCCGGTCGTCAACCGTGCACATGCACCCGTTTCACACGGGGTGCGATGCTGGTGAGCACCTCGTAAGGGATGGTGCCCAGGTCCCGGGCGACCTCCGACACCGGGTGCTCCGCATCGAACAAGTAGGCCAGATCGCCTTCGCGGCAGGGGATGTCGGTGACATCGGCCATGCACATGTCCATGCAGATGCTGCCCACCAAGGGCGCCCCCTTTCCATGCAACCACAGGCGGCCCACACCGTTGCCCAAGCGCCGGGAGAGGCCGTCGGCATAGCCCAGTGGCAGCGTGGCGATTATGCTGGGGCGTTGGGCCACCCAGCGACGGTTGTAGCCCACGCTGTCACCAGCGGGGATGTGACGCAATTGGGCAATGGGCGTACGGAGACTGGCGGCCGGTCGCAGGAGGGCGGTCTCGGCCGCGTCGGCACCAATGCCATGGAGGCCGATCCCCAGGCGGAGGAGGTCGAACCGGGCCTCGGGAAAGCGACGCACGGCGGCGCTGTTCGCCAGGTGGCGGAGCGGGGCATGGCCGAGCACATCCTGCACCGCATCGGCCATGTGCCGGAAGTCGGCGATCTGCCGCAGTGTGAAGGCGTCGTGGGCGGGATCCTCACTGGCGACCAGGTGCGAGAGGATGGAGGCCACACGCAGGTGGGGATGTTCGCGGAGCAGTTGGAGCAGGCGGGGCAGGTCCGAGGCCATGAAGCCCAGCCGGTGCATGCCGGTATCCAGCTTCAGGTGAACGGGTGGCCCTCCGGGATGCAGGCGGGCATGTTCGGCGGCATCGCGCAACGAGCGTTCGTCGTACACCTCGGGTTCCAGTCGGTAGCGGTCCAGCACCTCGTGCGGCACCGGCTCCGGGTTCATCACCAGGATGGGCAGGTGGATGCCCTGTTGCCGCAGCGCGATGCCCTCGTCGGCATAGGCCACACCGAGGTAGTGCACCTGCTCATGCGCGAACAGGCGGGCCAGTTCCACGGCGCCGCTGCCATAGCCGAAGGCCTTCACCATGGCCATGGTGCGGACCTTGGGCCCCAGTTGTGCCCGGTACACGTTCAGGTTGTGCCGGATGGCCTCGAGGTCGATCTCCAGCACCGTGCCATGCACCTGCCGCTGCCAGCGTTGCACCACACGCTCCATGGCGAAGGTGCGGGCCCCCTTCACCAGCACGGCATGACCGGCCAGTGAGGCCAGGTCGATGTGCGCCAGCAGGTCCGCGGCATCAGTGAAGTGCCGGGTGCGGTCCTCGATGAGCGCTCCGTGCGCCCGCAGCTCGGGACCAACGGCCAGCACCTGGTCCACGCCGGCCTGCCGCAGGCGCTCGGCCATGCGCGTGTAGAGCGGCGAGCGCGCCTCGCTTCCCCCGACCACATCGGTGATCACCACGGCCTTGGGCCTGCCACGTCCCACCACGGCGAGGTGTTCCAGCGCCACGGTAAGCGAGGCCAGGTCGTTGCTGTAGGCATCGTTGATCAGGGTGATGCCCTGCTCGCCCTCCAGCACTTCCAGGCGCATGGCCACGGGCTGCAGCTGGGGCATGCGTGCCGCGATCCACTCCGGTGTACGGCCCAGGTGGAGCAGCAGGGTCACGCAGTGCAGGGCGTTCTCGATGGAGGCGTGATCGCTGAAGGGGATGGTGAAGGTGAACTCCACGCGGTCGTTGATCACGGTGATCCGCGTACCCTCGGGAACGGGTTCCTCGCGCACCACATGCAGCCAGGCCGACCGCTCCCGGCTCCAGCCGAGCAATTGCACGCGCTGGTCGAGCTGGCTCCGGTCCAGGGCATCGGCCACCGCGGCATGGTCCGCGCAGTAGACCAAGGCCTCACAACCGCTGAACAGGCGGGCCTTTTCCAAGGCCTTGGCCACATCGCTGGGGAAGTTCTCGCCGTGTGCCGGTCCGATGTTGGTGAACACCCCGATGGTGGGCCGGATCACGCTGCGCAACCGCTCCATCTCGCCGGGAAGGCTGATGCCCGCTTCGAAGAGGGCGAGGGTGTGTTCGGCACGCAGTTCCCACACGCTGAGGGGCACGCCCACCTGCGAGTTCCAGCTGCCCGGACTGCGTACGATGTGCTCCTCGCCGCGCAGCAGCTGGAAGAGCCACTCCTTCACCACCGTTTTGCCGTTGCTGCCGGTGATGCCCACCACAGGCAGGTCGAAGTGGGCGCGATGCCAGCCGGACAGGCGTTGCAGTGCGTCCAGGGTGTCGTGCACCTGGAGCGTGAGCGGCACTTCCGCATCGGGCGCACTGACCAGGGCGCACTGCAATCCGCGGTCCACCAGGGCGGGCAGGTAGCGGTGACCATCGTGCCGCTCGCCGCGCAGGGCGATGAAGAGCGCACCTTCCTCGGGCAGGGGCTTGCGCGAATCGATCACCAGGTGTTCGATCAGCGGATCGAAGCCGTCGCCGCGCACGGTGGTGCCCAGGGCCCGTGCGATGGCGGAGAGCCGGTGGCCATGGCCCTTCATGGCCGTTGGGCTTTGTCGGTCGCCGCCGGTGCACCTTGGCGCTGTGCCAGGAAGCAGGCGCGGCACAGCGGCTCGTAGCTGTCGGTCTCCCCCAGCAGGATGAGGTCCTGACTGGTGGCCTTGCGGTGGCTGAAGTTGGCGAGCTCGCCGCACTGCATGCAGATGGCGTGCACCTTGGTCACGTACTCGGCCATGGCCATCAGCCGCGGCATGGGCCCGAAGGGACGGCCCTGGTAATCCATGTCGAGGCCGGCGGCGATCACGCGGATGCCCTGTGCGGCCAGTTCAGCGCACACCTCGGGCAGGCCGTCGTCGAAGAACTGGGCCTCATCAATGCCCACCACCTCGATGTTGCCGGTGAGGAGGAGCAGGTTGCTGCTGTTCGGTACCGGGGTGCTGCGGATGCTGGTGGCATCGTGGCTCACCACTTCGGTCTCGTCGTAGCGGATGTCCACGCTGGGCTTGAAGATCTCCACCTGCTGGCGGGCGAACTCGGCACGCCGAAGCCGCCGGATCAGCTCCTCGGTCTTGCCGGAGAACATGCTCCCGCAGATCACTTCGATCCAGCCCTTCTTGTGGGCCCGGGTGCCGGTGTGCTCCAGGAACATGCGATCGTGGGAAACCCTGCGCGGGGCGCGGCTTGTGGGCGATGCGAAAATAGGGAACTTCGCGTTGGACCTTGGAGAACCCACATTCACCACGCATGCCCACCGACAAGGCCTTCCGCACGATGAACGATCTGGTGAACGCTCTGGCCAAGGCGGAGACCGCGCTGGCCAATGGTGCGCTTGACCTGGGTGGGCTGGAAACGGCGTGTGCCGATGCCCGTGAGCTCTATGAACGACTGGTGATCCTGCGGCACAAGGCGCGTGAGGCGGCCGTGCAGACCGCTCACATCCCCCCGCACCGCCCGGAGGTCGCGGCACCACCGGACCATACCGCCGTGGCCACCCCGCCGATCACCCCGCCCGCAGCGCCGGTCGCCGAGCCCGCGCCCATGCGCCTGGATACGCGGCCGCCGGAAGGAGCACCCCGCCAGGTGTCGCTGATCGAGGCCATTGAGGCCAGCGAGAAGCTGCCGGAGGTGACCACCGCCCTGCAGGAGGCGGCCCAGGCCCGTGAACCGCAGCAGGCGGCTTCCATATCCCCCGCGCAGGCTCCCTCCTCCCTGGCAGAGAAGCTGGAGAAGGCCTCCATTCCCGACCTGGCCAAGGCCATCAGCCTCAGCCACAAGTTCTGGTTCGTGGCGGAGCTCTTCAATGGTGACCGCATCACTTACGACAAGGCCATTGACCGGCTCAATGCCATGGGTGGACTGGCCGAGGCCGAGGCCTTCATCCAGGCCGAGGTGCTCGCCAAGCTCAACAAGCCCGCCGACCCCGAGGCCCTGGCC